>NZ_JAJNQM010000001.1:0-107262 GCF_022227785.1 Ectothiorhodospira lacustris
CTGGTGCTGATCGTGGCCGCCGCCTGCTTCGTGGCCTTGGGGCAAGGGTTGGGCCAGTACCGGTCCCTGGTGGAAGAAACCATTCGGGTTGCCACCCAGGTGGACGCCGCCAATGTGGAGTTCAAGGTACAGGTGCAGGAATGGAAAAACGTCCTGATCCGAGGGGCCAATCCCGCCGACCATGACCGTTACTGGCGCAGCTTCCAGAACCACGAAACCCAGGTACAGCAACGCCTGGAAGCGGCCGCGGCCACCGCCCGGCAGATGGGCGACACGGAACTTCTGCGCCAGATCGAGACGCTGCGAACCGAGCACCAGCGCATGGGGCAGGCGTATCGCCAGGGCAATGAGCGTTTCCTGGCCGCGGGCGCGAATCCCGCCATTGGCGATGCCGCCGTGCGGGGTATCGACCGGGCGGCCTCCGAGCAGATGACCGCGCTGGTGGAGACCCTGCATCGGCGGGCCACCCAGGAATCAGGGAGGATCAGCGATGCCGCCGGCCGGACCCTGATGCTGGGCTGGATCATCCTGATCGCGGGCATTGCCGGGGTGGCCGCCTTCAGCCTGTGGATGGTGAACCGGGCCATCGTCCTGCCCATCAATCACCTCGTCGATCATATCGACGAACTCAGTCATGGGCGGGTGGCCCGGCGGGTGGAGGTCAGGCGCAAGGACGAACTCGGGCGTCTGGCCTCGGCCGCCAATCTGCTGCGGGATTTTCTGGCCGAGACCTTTCAGAGCCTCAAAGAAAGCACCAGTGCCCTGGACAGCGCCAGTTCCGAACTCAATACCATTGCCGGCCGCATGGCCCAGGGCACCCGGGATCAGTTTGACCGTACCGACCAGGTGGCCACTGCCATGCACGAAATGTCCGCCACCGCCCAGGAGGTGGCTCGCCACGCGGCCGAGGCCGCCGACGCCGCCGATGAGGCCGACCGTGCCGCCGGCGAGGGGCACCGGGTGATGCAGACCACCATTGAACGAATCACCACCATGAGCGGGGAGATCGGCAACACCGCCGAGGTGATCCGCCGCCTGCAGGAGGACAGTGCCCGCATCGGCAAGGTGCTGGAGGTGATCCGGGGCATCGCTGAACAGACCAACCTGTTGGCCTTGAACGCCGCCATTGAGGCGGCCCGGGCCGGGGAACAGGGCCGGGGCTTTGCGGTGGTGGCCGACGAGGTCCGCACCCTGGCCCGGCGCACGGCGGAATCCACCGCCGAGATCCATCAGATCATCGATACGGTGCAGAACGGCGCTCTGGATGCCGTGAGCGCCATCGAGACAGGCCAACGCAGCAGCACCGCGGGACTGGAGCAGGTGCATGCGGCCGGAGCGATGCTGGAGCGGATCACCGCCGCCGTGGAAGCCATCCGGGACATGAACCGACAGATCGCCACGGCGGCCGAGGAGCAGACCTCGGTGGCGGAGGATATCTCCCGCAATCTGGTGGAGATCACCGACATCGCCACCACCAACCAGGACAGCGTGCAGCGTACCGAGCAGGCCAGCCGGCATCTGCATACCCTCTCCGGGCGTCTTGGACAGGTGTCGTCAAAACTGTCGGCCTGAGGCGCCTTGCCGAAGCGGGTATTTCAGGAGGTCGCTGCCCTGGTCATGCGGGGGCGGGCGGGGGCATACCCCCTTTTGAATGCTCCGGGCCCGTCATTCCCGCGTAAGCGGGAATCCAGACGCACACAGTCATTCCCGCGCAGGCGGGAATCCAGTGATCCACTGAAAGTCCTTGACTCCCGCTTTCGCGGGAGTGACGGTGGGGGGGCGCCCCGGAACATGGTGGGCGTGCTCCCCAGCACAGGACGTACCCCCCAACACACATTTGCCCTCCGCCCGCGGGCAATGCTGAGTTGATTCATCCCGGACACCAGGGACCTGACGCGCGATGACACAGGATCAATGGCTCATTCTGACCATCCTGACCGCAACGGTCGCCATGTTCCTGTGGGGACGCTGGCGCCACGACATGGTGGCGGCCGGTGCCCTGCTGGCCTGCGTGGTGGTGGGCCTGGTGCCCGCCCGCGAGGCCTTCGCCGGGTTCGGCCACCCGGCGGTGATCACGGTTGCCTGCGTGCTGGTGCTCAGTCGCGGCCTGCAAACTTCGGGGGCCGTCGACGTGCTGGCGCGCACCGTGTTGCCGGCCCAGTCCGGACGCATGCTCAGTCTCATGGCGCTGATGGGCCTGGGGGCCTTCCTGTCGGGGTTCATGAATAATGTGGGGGCCATGGCCTTGCTCATGCCGGTGGCGATCCATCTGTCCCAGCGACTCGAACTCACCCCCGGTCAGGTACTCATGCCGCTGGCCTTCGGCACCATTCTCGGCGGCATGACCACGCTGATCGGCACCCCACCCAACCTCATCGTCTCCGGTTTTCGCGCCGAAACCGGGCCGGGCAGTTTTGCCATGTTCGACTTCACCCCGATCGGCCTGGCCGTCGCGCTGGCGGGCGTGCTGTTCGTTGCCCTGATCGGCTGGCGACTGGTGCCGGCGCGCAAGCAATCAGGCATCGAGGGCTTCGAATCCGGCGCCTATATCACCGAGGTACGCGTCATGGAAGACAGCAAGGCCGCGGGCATGCGGCTACGGGAGATCGAGAATGCGCTTGCCGATGTCGATGCCCAGATCATCGGCCTGGTACAGAGGGAAGTGCGCATCATCGCCGCCAATTCAGGGCGCAAGGTGCATGCCGGCGACATCCTGATGATCGAGGCCGAGGCCGATGCGTTGACCGATGTGCTGTCCATCCTCGGTCTCAAGCTGGAAGAGGAGGTCAAGCCCGAGAAGGACGCCCTCCCCGAAGCGGATGCAAAGGCCGATGCCGCCGCGGCCAAGGACAAAAAAGGCAAGGATGCGGACAGGGCCGGCAAACGGGACAACGGCGACGGCGACGGCGACGGCGATGACATCGAGGCCGCCGAAGCCCCGCTGAAATCCGGTGACATCGTGCTGATGGAACTGGCGGTACTGCCCAACTCGCCCCTGTCCGGACGCTCGGCCAGCGACATCCTTCTGCGCACACGCTATGGGGTGAACCTGCTGGCCTTGTCCCGGGAGGGCAAGCGTTCGATGAAGCGGCTGCGTTCGATGGCGATCCAGTCGGGCGATCTGCTGCTGATGCAGGGTCCCCCCGAGTCCATCTCGGAGTTCGCTTCCGACAATGCCTGTGTACCCCTGGCCCAGCGGGAGCTGCGCATCCCCAACAAGCGCAAGATTTGGGAGGCCAGTCTGATCATGTTGTTTGCGATCGGTGGTGCCGCCTTCGGGCTGCTGCCGGCGGCGGTGTCCTTCGCCATTGGGGTGCTTGCTTCCATGGCCCTGCGCACCGTGCCGCCGCGAGCGGTGTACGATGCCATCGACTGGCCGGTGATCGTGCTGCTGGGCGCCCTGATCCCGGTAGCTGGCGCCATGGAGGCCACCGGCACGGCGGACCTGATAGCCCGCCTTCTGATCGAGAACGTGGCGCAGGGTCATGCCGTTGTCGGGCTGGCGCTGATCCTGGTGGTTACCATGTTCCTGTCCGACCTGATGAACAATGCCGCCACCGCCGCCGTGATGTGCCCCATTGCCATCGGCACCGCCGCCGCGCTGGGCGTGAGCCCCGACTCCTTCCTGATGGCGGTGGCCATCGGTGCCTCCTGCGCCTTCCTCACCCCGATCGGCCATCAGAACAACACCCTGATACTCGGTCCCGGCGGTTTTCGCTTCAGCGACTACTGGAAGCTGGGCCTGCCCCTGGAGATCATCGTGGTGGCGGTCTCGATACCCCTGCTGCTGGTGGTGTGGCCGCTTTGAGAGATCGCCTTCCCTACGCCAGCCGCAGCGCCTGGCGGAACAGTCCCTTCAACGGGGGCTCCAGAAAGGATCTGGCCTCGCCGGGCGCAATCTTCCTGTCGCGGCAGAAACAGGCCAGGGCATAGACGATCTCCGGGCGCCCCAGCGAGGCGGACCGGTCGATGGCCGGGCCGGCGCATTTGCCGCATCCGCCCACCCGGCTGATGAAGGCGGTGTTGGCCATAAAAATCCCGAATCCCATCCAGACCGCGATCAGCTCCGCCACATGGGTCTCGTTGCCCGCCTGGGCCGGTGCCGGTCGGGAGCGCGTGTACATCCACCAGCCGGCCAGGTCCCGGGCCAACTGGGCCACCAGGGCCTGACGGTTCGTCCACAGCAACGGGTCGTACTCAAGCACCAGCGGCTCCGTCTCGCTGGGTACCGCCGGAAACCGTGTGCCGTCACCGGCCGGCACCAGCTGCATCGGTACCGCTTCAAGCCCGGCATGGCGGCGAATGGCGGCAAAGGTGGCCACGGCGGCCTCGTGGGGTGACTGTACCTGGGCCGGGAAATGTTCGCGGATGGGCATGACCAGGCGGGCCTGGTCCAGGGGACGCAGGTCATCCTGCTGTGCCATGGCCCACGCGTGAACGTCCCGGATCCAGGCGCGGGTGGTGTCGTCGACGACGGGGGCACGGCGAAACAGGTTCAGCCAGGCGGGAACGGCGGGATTCAGGATTGAACTCATGGGAGGAACCGGGTGCGGGCATGATCTTCAGATCGTACACTGACTGCTGTGTCTACGGCGCCATTTGGCCCACTGGTTGTAGGCAAAGTCACCGCAATGGAAAAGCCCCGGCAGACTCAACAGGGCGGCGGTCCTGCCCATGCCCGCCGCGCGCCAGTAACCCAGGGTGGCGGCAAAGCCCACCCGCATCCGTTCACCGTCGAAATAATGGATGCGGGTCAGCAGGGCTTCCAGTGAATAGCCCTCGGGCGGCCGGAAATCGGCGGCACTGATGTCGATCAGCCGGACCCGTGGCTCCAGACGGGGACGCAGTTTGTTGATTTCCTTCCGGCACAGCCCGCAGGAGGCGTCATAGTAAAGGCGAGGTTGCGATTCGGTCGACACGGTCACCTCCGGATTCATTCATTTGCGGAAATCCTGTAGAACCATTCTAACCCTCATATATCCTGATGGCGATGTACCCTTGATGAAAGAAGACAACAGGGTTGCTGCACCAAGCCCCTCGGGGAGAGGGGCGTATCTGCGATGGAATCCGGGTTCTTTCGCGTTGACTCTCATGCATCTTGACAGTTGGCGGAACGGGAGCTTGATATGACGGCAGCAAGGGTTGGCTATCACCTGGGTGTCACGTCCCAGGGCCGGGAGGTGGATCAGGACGCCCTGCCCCTGCGCGGGCACCTGCCCGACTGGCTGAAGGGGGTACTGCTGCGCAACGGTCCAGGCCTGTTCGAGACCGGCGACTACCACTGCCGTCACTGGTTCGACGGGCTGGCCATGCTGCAGTCCTTCACCCTGCGGGGCGGGCGCGTGGGGTTTCGCAACCGGCATCTGGCCACTCGCACCCTGGAACAGGCCCGGCACAACGGACGTATCCAGGGCTCGGGATTCGCCACCGACACCCATCATTCCCTGCTCAAGCGCCTGCGGGGTCTGGTGCGGCCCGTCCTCACGGACAACGCCAACGTGAACATTGCCCATCTGGCCGGCCAGGTCGTATGCCTGACCGAAACGCCCCTCCCCATGGCCTTCGACCCGGACACCCTGGAGACCCGGGGCATCCTGCCCTTCACCGACACCACCGACCTGCACCTGAGCACGGCCCACCCCATGGTGGACAGCCACAGCGGGGATCTCTACGGCTTCGGGATACGGTTCGGCCTCAACAGTGAATACCTGCTGTTCCGCATCCCCGCCGGCACACGGCGGCGCCGGATCATCGCCCGGTTGCCGGTGAAGACCCCCGCCTACATGCACAGCTTCGCCCTCACCCGTCACCACCTGGTCTTGAGCGAATTTCCGCTGGTGGTCACGCCCCTGGACATGCTGATCACAGGCCGGCCGTTCATCGAAAACTTCCGCTGGCTACCAGAGCTTGGCACCCGCTTCCAGGTCTTCGACCGGCAGCGCGGCACCCACCTGGCCACCTGCGTCGGGGAGCCCTGCTTTGCCTTTCATCACATCAACGCCTTTGAGGACCAGGCCGGTCGGCTGCAGGTGGATCTGGCCGCCTATCCGGATGCCGACGTCATCCGCCGCCTGTACCTGGAACCCCTACGCCGGGGCTGGACGGAGCCGGCCTGCGGCGAGGCCTGGCGCTTCACGCTGGATGTCCGCCGGGGCACCGCGACCCGCACCGTGCTCGGTGAACGCGGCCTGGAGTTACCCCGCATCCATGCCACCCGATGCAGTGGACGGGACTATCGTTACGTCTACGGAACCGGCAACCATGTCCCCGGGGCGCTGATGGATGAACTGGTGAAGCTAGATGTCGGACGCGGCACGCACCTGACCTGGAGCGAGGCCGACTGCTACCCCGGCGAACCGGTGTTCGTGCCCAGACCCGGCGCCACCGAGGAGGACGATGGCGTGCTGCTGAGCGTGATCCTGGACGCCGCCGCCGGCACCAGTCACCTGCTGATCCTGGATGCCCGCACCCTGGAGGAACGGGCGCGGGCCACCCTGCCCATCCCCCTGCCCTTCGGCTTTCACGGAGCGTTCCTGCCCGATCACGCCGGGTAGGTGGCGTTTGCAAACGGGGTCAGGAAACGAATTTCTCAATCACGCTGTCCGCCCCGATCAGGGGGAGAATGCGGACCAGCACCTGATCCATTACGCCGTTCTCGGCCTTGGTGATGAAATCGGCTTTCCGGTCTTTCCAGGACAGGGTCTGGATCAGGCTTGACGCGACTACGGAAGGCTTGTCCAGATTACTCACGGGAACCTCGGTGGCAGTACCGCGAATGCTTGTGCTGATTGGGCAGCAGATCAGCAATCCAGTCTGCCCGTTGTACTGCCTGGATGACAATACCAGCGCTGGTCGGTATTTTCCGATCTCCTTGCCCTTGGTGGGCTCGAAGTCCAGCCAGACAATATCGTTTCGATCAGGAACGTACTGAACCATCAATCCCCCACCTCGGCCGAGGAGGGTCGGGCAAGCTCGTCCGCGTGAGCACCATGGGCATCAAGCCCTTTCAGCAGCTCGGCTTCCGAGAAGGGAAGGTTGACCTTGCGCGGCGCCTTTTCGGCAGCCTCGATCACAATTTTTCCGGCCTTCACATCAATGGTGATCGGGCTGGAAATGTCCAGTTTGGCTTGAGCCAAAATCTTGCTGGACAGGCGCACAGCCGCGCTGTTTCCCCAACGCTTGATTTGGCTTTGCATATCCCCCCCCCGGCCAACCGCCATGGACGCACAATGCGCCTACCATAGTCGGCATGAAAACAGGTGTCAACATATGTATCTACCTGCCAGACAGATTTCAATTCCCGCAATCCTGACAACGGTTGTGGGATGAAAATAAAGTTTCATCCCACACAAATAGGATCGAAGACGCCACCCCCTACTCCACCGTAACTGACTTGGCCAGGTTACGGGGCTGGTCCACGTCGGTGCCCTTGAGCACGGCGGTATGATAGGCCAGCAGTTGCAGGGGGATGGTGTGGATGATGGGAGAAAGCCAATCGTCCACCGGCGGCACCGCCAGGCTCTGGATGGCGCCATCGTGGCCCAGGGCTTCCACGTCGTCGGTGAAGACCAGCAAATGCCCACCCCTGGCCCGGACTTCTTCCAGGTTGGACTTGAGCTTTTCCAGCAGGGGGTTGTTGGGGGCGACCACCACCACGGGCATGTCCGCGTCCACCAGGGCCAGGGGGCCATGCTTGAGTTCGCCGGCGGGATAGGCCTCGGCGTGGATGTAGGAGATTTCCTTGAGCTTGAGGGCGCCTTCCAGGGCGATGGGGTAATGACAGCCCCGGCCCAGGAACAGGGCGTGCTGCTTTTCCACCAGGGTCATGGCCAGGCGTTCGATGGGGCCGTCCAGGTGGAGTACCTTTTCCATCACCGCCGGCAGGGCGCGTAGCTGTTCCACGAAGTGGCGGATGCGGGCGGCATCCAGGCCGTGGTGGCGACCCAGGGCCAGGACCAGCAGGAACAAGGCCACCAGTTGGGTGGTGAAGGCCTTGGTGGAGGCCACGCCGATCTCCGGCCCGGCATGGGTCATGAGGACCATGTCGGACTCCCGCACCAGGGAGCTTTCCGGCACGTTGCAGATGGCCAAAGAACCCAGGTAGTCATCTTCCCGCGCCTGCCGCAGGGCGGCCAGGGAGTCGGCGGTTTCGCCGGACTGGGAGATGGTCAGCAGCAGGCAGTCGGGCAGTACGGCATGGCGGCGATAGCGGAATTCGCTGGCCACTTCCACCCGGCAGGGCAGACCCAGCAGACCCTCGATCCAGTAAGCGGCCACCATACCCGCATGGTAGCTGGTGCCGCAGGCCAGGATCTGGACCGACCTCACCCGCTTGAGCAGGGCCTCGGAGTCGGGACCCAGGATACCTTCCAGCACCCCGTCACCGGACAGGCGGCCCTCCAGGGTCTCGGCCACGGCCCGGGGCTGTTCGTGGATCTCCTTGAGCATGAAGTGCCGGTAGCGGCCCCGGTCGGCGGCGTTGGCAGTGAGGCTGCTTTCGGTGACCGGACGTTCCACGGGACGCAGTTCGGCATCAAAAAGCTGCACCTGGTCCCGGCGCAGTTCCGCCAGATCGCCGTTTTCCAGATAGATGAAACGCTGGGTCACCGGCAGCATGGCCTGGATGTCGGAGGCGATGAAGTGTTCGCCGATGCCCACCCCGATGATCAGGGGGCTGCCCTGGCGCACGGCGATGAGGCGGTCGGGCTGGTCGCGGGCAATCACGCCCAGGGCATAGGCGCCGGTGAAGTGGGTCACCGCCCGCTGCACTGATTCCAGCAGGTCCATCCCCTGGAGGCAGTAATCCATGATCTGGTGGGCGATCACCTCGGTGTCGGTGTCCGAGGTAAAGGTGTAGCCCTTGGCCTTGAGTTCGCTGCGGATCTCGGCGTAGTTCTCGATGATGCCGTTGTGGACCACGGCGATGTGGTCCCGGCTCATGTGGGGGTGGGCGTTGTATTCGGTGGGGCTGCCGTGGGTGGCCCAGCGGGTGTGGGCGATGCCCAGGGTGCCGCGCAGGCCGGCTCCGGCCAGGCGCTGGGCGAGGGCTTCCACCTTGCCGACGGCCCGCTCCCGCTGCAGGCCGGCATCCGGGTTCAGGACCACCAGGCCGGCGGAGTCGTAGCCGCGGTATTCCAGGCGGCGCAGGCCTTCGATAAGGATGGGTTCTACGTCACGCTGGGCGATGGCGCCGATGATTCCGCACATGGTTTGCTGGCCTCTGCTGGTCTTCGGGTCCCTCTCGCTCTTCGGGAGGGGTTGGGGTGAGGGATGGGTTTGACCGGGTGGCTGGGTTTGGCTTCCCCCCTCATCCCCGGCCCTTCTCCCACGAGGGGAGAAGGGCGTTTTCTACCTCAGCGCTTTTTCACCGGTCGCTGCCAGTCCGGGCGGGTCTCCTGGGGGGCGCGGGTCAGGGTGAGCCGGCCCGGCGGAGCCGGCTGGTTGATGGTGGAGCCGGCACCAATGGTGGCGCCCTCGCCGATGGTGACCGGGGCCACCAGGGCGGTGTTGGAGCCGATGAAGGCGTGGTCGCCGATCACCGTCTGGTGCTTGTTCACCCCGTCGTAGTTGCAGGTGATGGTGCCGGCGCCGATATTGACCTGACGGCCCACCCGGGTGTCACCCACGTAGCTCAGGTGGTTGATCTTGCTGCCCTGCCCCACCCGGCTCTTCTTGATCTCCACGAAGTTGCCTACATGCACACCGTCGTCCAGTTCGGTGCCGGGGCGCAGGCGGGCGAAGGGGCCGATGGTACAGCCGGGGCCGATGCGGGCGTCTTCGATCACACTGTGGGCGCGGATCACCGCGCCGGGACCCACGTGGGCATTGGTCAGCACGCAGTGGGGACCGATATGCGCCCCCTCCCCCAGCACCACATGGCCTTCCAGGATCACGTTCACATCCAGGGTGACATCCCGGGCGGCGGTGACGGTACCGCGGATGTCCAGCCGGGCGGGGTCCATGACGGTGATACCGGCGCGCATCAGGGCCTCGGCCTGACGACGCTGATACAGGCGTTCCATGGCTGCCAGTTGCACCCGGTCGTTGATGCCCATGAACTCATCGGCATCCGTGGCCGGGATCACGGTCACCGGGACCTCTTCGGCCACCGCCAGACCAATGCAATCGGTGAGATACAACTCACCCTGGGCGTTGTCCGGCGAGAGCTGGTCCAGCCAGCTCGCCAGGGCGGTGCGACGGGCCGCCATGAAACCGGTGTTGACCTCATTCACGGCCCGCTCTCCGGCATCGGCATCCTTTTGTTCGACAATGCGCAGGGGCCTGCCCCGGTCGTCGCGAATGATGCGTCCGTAGCCGGCGGGGTCCGGCAGGATCATGGATTGCACGGCCAGGGCATGGTCGTTCAGGCCGTCCAGCAGGGCCTGCAGACTCGCGGCACTCACCAGGGGGACATCGCCGTAGAGGATCAGCACCCGGTCATCGGGACCGGCCACCGGCAGGGCCTGGGCCACGGCATGACCGGTGCCCCGCTGCTCCCGCTGTTCCACCCAGGTGACGGGGGCATCGGTCAGTCGCTCACGGACCTGGTCGCCGCCATGGCCATAGACCACCGCAAGCCGCTCGGGCCTGAGTGAGTGCGCGGTTTCGATGACGTGAGAAAGGAGTGGGCGTCCGCCCAGCGGATGCAGCACCTTGGGCAGTGCCGATCGCATACGTGTCCCTTGCCCGGCGGCAAGGATGATGATGGTGGTTTCCATAGTCACCCGCAGTCCTGCCTTGGGTTGTGCGCGGAAACGGAAACACGGTCATGCCGTCGGCATGACCGTGTGTTCCCGGGTACTGCTTACTGGTTAGTGCTCTTGCGCAACTTCTGGATCATGCGCAGGCGCGCCGCAGCCTCAATCAACTCCGACTGTGCCTTGGCATAGTCGAAGTCGGACCGGCGGTTGGCCAGGGCATCTTCCGCCCGCTGCTTGGCCTCCAGGGCCTCGGCCTCGTCCAAGTCCTTGGCGCGGATGGCCGTATCCGCCAGTACAGTCACCACATGGGGCTGCACTTCCAGCAGACCACCGGAGATGAAGATGTGATGCTCTTCTCCGGACTCGGACACCTTCACCCGGATTTCGCCGGGTTTGAGCAATGCCACGAACTGGGAGTGACGAGGCAGAATACCCACCTCGCCCTGTTCTGCCGGCGCCACCAGCATGTGAGCCGTACCGGAGTAGATGGACTCCTCCGCGCTCACAATGTCGACGTGAAACGTCATAGCCATGGGTGCCCCCGATTACTTGTTGAGCTTCTCCGCCTTCTCGACGGCCTCTTCGATGCTGCCCACCATGTAGAAGGCCTGCTCGGGGAGATGATCGTACTCACCGTTGACGATGGCCTGGAAGCCGTGAATGGTGTCCTTGAGGGACACGTATTTGCCCGGTGCGCCGGTGAACACTTCGGCCACGAAGAAGGGCTGGGACAGGAAGCGCTGAATCTTACGCGCGCGAGCCACCACCAGCTTGTCATCTTCGGACAACTCGTCCATGCCCAGAATGGCGATGATGTCCTTGAGTTCCTTGTAGCGCTGCAGGGTGTTCTGCACGGCACGGGCGGTGTCGTAGTGCTCCTGACCGATGACCAGCGGGTCCAGCTGACGGCTGGTGGAGTCCAGCGGGTCCACGGCGGGGTAGATGCCCAGCTCGGCGATCTGACGGGACAGCACCACGGTGGCGTCCAAGTGAGCAAAGGTGGTGGCCGGAGAGGGGTCGGTCAGGTCGTCCGCAGGCACGTACACGGCCTGGATGGAGGTGATGGAACCCTTCTTAGTGGAAGTGATGCGCTCCTGCAACACACCCATTTCCTCGGCCAGGGTCGGCTGGTAGCCCACCGCGGAAGGCATGCGGCCCAGCAGTGCGGACACCTCGGTACCGGCCAGGGTGTAACGGTAGATGTTGTCAATGAACATCAGCACGTCACGGCCTTCGTCACGGAAGAATTCGGCCATGGTCAGACCGGTCAGGGCCACGCGCAGACGGTTGCCCGGCGGCTCGTTCATCTGGCCGTACACCAGGGCCACCTTGTCGAGCACGTTGGAGTCTTTCATTTCGTGGTAGAAGTCGTTCCCTTCACGGGTACGCTCACCCACGCCGGCGAACACGGAGTAGCCGGAGTGCTCGATGGCGATGTTGCGGATCAGCTCCATCATGTTCACGGTCTTGCCCACACCGGCGCCGCCGAACAGACCCACCTTGCCGCCCTTGGCGAAGGGACACAGCAGGTCGATCACCTTGATGCCGGTTTCCAGCAGTTCGGTGGAGCCCGCCTGCTCTTCATAGCTGGGGGGCGCGCGATGGATGGACCAGTGTTCATCGGCCTTGACGTCACCGGCGTTGTCCACCGGCTGGCCCAGCACGTCCATGATACGGCCCAGGGTGGCCTTGCCCACGGGCACGGAGATGGGCTTGCCGCTGTTGGACACCTTGATGCCGCGGCGCAGGCCGTCGGAAGAACCCATGGCGATGGTACGCACGATACCGTCACCCAGCTGCTGCTGCACTTCCAGGGTCAGGCCGACCTCCTCCACCATGAGGGCATCGTAGACCTTGGGCACGGCGTCACGGGGGAACTCTACGTCCACCACCGCGCCGATAATTTCAACGATGTTTCCAGCACTCATGTTGATAATCCTCTAGTCTCTCAAATCTTGAACCGGGGTCGGCCTCAGACCGCTGCGGCGCCGCCGACGATCTCGGAGATCTCTTGGGTAATGGCTGCCTGGCGGGCCTTGTTGTAGACCAGCTGCAGCTCATGGATGAGATCTCCGGCGTTGTCGGTGGCGGACTTCATGGCCACCATGCGGGCAGCCATCTCACAGGCAACGTTCTCGACCACCGCCTGGTAGATCACCGACTCGATGTACCGGGTCAGCAGCGTATCCAGCACCGGCACGGTGTCCGGTTCGTAGATGTAATCCCAGTGATGCTTGAGCTCCTGCTCGCCGGTCGGCACGATGGGCAGCAGGGTGGTGGCCTTGGGCTGCTGGCTCATGGTGTTGACGAACTCGTTTTCCATCAGGATCAGCCGGTCGATACGACCTTCGTCGTAGTGGTTCAGCATGACCTTGACGCTGCCGATGAGGTCATTCAACCGGGGCCGGTCGCCCAGGTTGCCCACATTGGCCACGACTTCGCCGCCAAGGCGCCGGAAGAATCCGAGCGCCTTGTTGCCGATCAGGCACAACTCGATCTCCGCGCCTTGGTTGCGCCATTCGGTCATGGTCTGCACGGTCTTCTTGAACAGGTTGATGTTCAAGCCGCCGCACAGGCCGCGATCGGTGGAGACGACGATGATGCCCACCCGCTTGACCTCGCGTTCCTCCAGGTAGGGGTGCCGATATTCGGCATGGGCCATCGCCACGTGCCCCATCACCTGACGGATCTTGTCGGCATAGGGGCGGGTCGCCAGCATGCGGTCCTGCGCCTTGCGCATCTTGCTGGCGGCCACCATCTCCATGGCCTTGGTGATCTTCTGAGTATTCTTGATACTCTTGATCTGGCCGCGGATCTCTTTTGCGCCTGCCATAAGTCAGCTCCCGGTTACCAGCTGTGGTTTGCCTTGAAGTCTTCCAGGGCAGCCTTCATGCCGGCCTGGATCTCATCGCTGTAGTCGCCCTTCTCATTGATCTTGGCGAGCAGTTCCGCCTGGCTGGAGCGCAGATAGTCGTGCAGGGCGTGCTCAAAATCCACCACCTTCTTCACGTCCACATCGTCCAGGAAGCCTTGTTCGGCGGCATACAGGGAGAAGGCCATCTCGGCAATGGACAGCGGGGCATACTGCTTCTGCTTCATGAGTTCCATGACGCGCTGACCACGCTCCAGCTGTTTGCGGGTGGCCTCGTCCAGATCGGAGGCGAACTGCGAGAACGCAGCCAGCTCACGGTACTGGGCCAGGGCCAGACGCACACCGCCGCCCAGCTTCTTGATGATCTTGGTCTGAGCCGCACCACCCACACGGGACACGGACAGACCGGCGTTGATGGCCGGACGGATACCCGAGTTGAAGAGGTCGGTTTCGAGGAAGATCTGACCGTCGGTGATGGAGATCACGTTGGTGGGCACGAAGGCCGACACGTCACCCGCCTGGGTCTCGATGATGGGCAGGGCGGTCAGGGAGCCGGTCTTGCCTTTCACTTCACCGTTGGTGAAGGCTTCCACGTACTCGGCGTTGACGCGGGAGGCGCGCTCCAGCAGACGGGAGTGCAGATAGAAGACGTCACCCGGATAGGCTTCGCGGCCCGGCGGGCGGCGCAGCAGCAGGGAGACCTGACGGTAAGCCCAGGCCTGCTTGGTGAGGTCGTCATAGATGATCAGGGCGTCTTCGCCGCGGTCACGGAAGTACTCACCCATGGCGCAACCGGCGTAGGGGGCGATGTACTGCATGGCGGCGGAGTCGGAGGCGGTGGCAGCGACGATGATGGTGTGATCCATCGCGCCGTGCTCTTCCAGCTTGCGCACCACGTTGGCAATGGAGGAGGCCTTCTGGCCCACTGCCACGTAGATACACTTGATGCCGGTACCCTTCTGGTTGATGATCGCGTCGACCGCTACGGCGGTCTTGCCGGTCTGGCGGTCGCCGATGATCAGCTCACGCTGACCGCGGCCGATCGGCACCATGGCGTCGATGGCCTTCAGACCGGTCTGCACCGGCTGATCCACGGACTTGCGCTCGATCACGCCCGGCGCGATCTTTTCGATGGGGGAGCTGTGCTTGGTCTCGATGGCACCCTTGCCGTCGATGGCCACGCCCAGGGAGTTCACCACGCGACCCAGCAGGGCCTCGCCCACCGGGACTTCAAGAATGCGACCGGTGCAGCGGGCGGTGTCGCCTTCCGTGATGTGCTTGTAGTCACCCAGCACCACGGCGCCCACGGAGTCGCGCTCCAGGTTCAGGGCCATGCCGAAGGTGTTGCCGGGGAACTCGATCATTTCACCCTGCATGACATCGGCCAGACCGTGCAGGCGGACGATACCATCGGACAGGCTGACCACGGTGCCCTCGGTGCGTGCTTCCGCCGCGGACTCGTAGTTCTTGATGCGCTGGCTGATCAGTTCACTGATTTCAGACGGGTTGAGTTGCATATTTCGAATCCTCTTAGCGGCTCAGATTGGAGGCCAGGCGCGTCAGGCGCCCACGGACTGAGCCATCGATGACCAGATCTCCCGCGCGGATGATGGCGCCGCCGATGAGGCTGTCGTCCACTTCGCAGACCAAATCCACTTCCTTGCCGAGCCGCTTTTTCAGGGCTGCGGCGATGGACTTCTGCTGCTCCGCGTCCACCGCCTGGGCGGAGATCACGGTGGCTTCCACCTTGTTCTCGGCATCGGCACGCATCACCTCGAACAGGGCGGTGATCTCCGGCAGCAACGCAAGCCGGCCATTCTCAGCCAGCAGACGGATGAAGTTGCGTCCGCCATCATCCACCTTGCCCTCGCACACTTCGGTGAAGGCCTTGGCGATCGTCTCGCGGGTGAGTTTGGGGCTGTCGAGTAAGGCACGCATGTTCGGATCGTGCGCAACCGCCGACATGAAGGCCAGCTGGTCAGACCAGCCGGCCAGATTACCGGCATCACGAGCGACTTCGAACACCGCCTTGGCATAAGGCCTTGCGGCCGTCGTGTTTTCAGACATGGCGGCTCACCTAGATCTGGCTCACCAGGTCTTTGATCACCTGATTGTGGGCCTTGGCGTCGATTTCCTTCTTCAGGATGCGTTCAGCACCGGAGATGGCCAGGGTACCCACCTGCTTGCGCAGTTCTTCGCGCGCACGGGTGACTTCCTGTTCGATCTCGGACTGGGCAGCCGCCTTGATGCGATCACCTTCCTGACGCGCGGTGTCCTTGGAGGACTCCACGATCTCGTTGGCCCGCTTCTGGGCCATGGCGACGATATCTGCGGCCTGCTGCTTGGCCTCCTGAAGAACCTTTTTGGCTCTTTCTTCGGCAAGCTGTTGCTCATGCTTGCCACGCTCGGCAGCGGCGAGGCCATCGGCAATCTGCTTCTGACGCTCCTGCATCGCCTTGATGATGGGGGGCCACACATATTTCATGGTGACCCACACCAGCAGGGCGAAGGTGATCATCTGGCCGAGCAGCGTGAGATTGATATTCACGTTGCTACCTCCCCTTGAGACGGTTTAACGGATGGCATGTGCGGGAAAGATCCGCGCCTTAACCGGTCACCGCACCCAGGAAGGGGTTCGCAAAGGTGAAGAACAGGGCCAGACCCACACCGATCATGGTCACGGCGTCGAGCAGACCGGCCACGATGAACATCTTGACCTGCAGCATCGGCACCATTTCCGGCTGACGGGCTGCGCCTTCCAGGAAACGACCACCCAGCAGACCGAAGCCGATGGCGGTACCCAGAGCACCCATACCCAGGATCAGGCCAACAGCGATGGCGGTCATACCCTGAACGTTAGCGACAGCAAGTGCGAGTTCCATAACTTCCTCCAAATGTGAAAGGTCAAAACAATGCAAGAACAACTTGGTTTGAATGAACCCCGGCCGGTTCAGCACCGACCGGGAAGGCATCATTCATCAGTGGTCTTCGTGGGCCATGCTCAGATAGACGATGGTCAGCACCATGAAGATGAAGGCCTGCAGGGTGATGATCAGCAACTTGAACAGGGACCAGGACAGCCCCAGGGTCCACTGGATGTACCAGGGCAACAGGGCGATCAGGGTGAAGATCAGGCCGCCGGCGTACATGTTCCCGAACAGTCGCAGGGACAGGGAGACGGGCTTGGCAATCTCTTCGACCACCTTGAGGACCAGGTTGAAGGGCAGCAACCACTTGCCGAAGGGATGGAACATCATCTCCTTGGCAAAGCCGGCACCACCCTTGATCTTGATGCTGTAGAAAATGATCAGGAAGAACACCGCGATGGACATGCCGAAGGTGGCATTGATGTCCGACGTGGGATTGATGCGCAGGTATTCGATGCCGATGGCGTGCGCAAGATAGGGGAGCAGGTCATAGGGCAGCAGCTTGAGCGAGTTCATGAGGAAAATCCACACGAACAGGGTCAGCGCCAGCGGGGCGATCAGATCGGAGCGACCGTGGAAGGTGTCCTTCACCTGCTGGTCCACGAAGCCGACGATGATCTCGACGAAATTCTGCAGGGCGCCGGGGACACCGGTGGTGACGCTCTTGGCCACCTGCATAAAAATGTATAGGAACACCCCGCCTGCAAGCAGGGAGAAAAGCATGGTATCCACATGGATCGACCAGAACGACTCGGGATTACCCAGCGTCAGGTGCCCCAGATGGTGCTTGATGTAATCCCCAGCAGATTCGTATTCCATTGACATGGTGTTCGCTCGCTTTTACTCGTTCGCGCCGGACAGCATCGGCAGCAGTGCCAGCCAGAAGGCCAAGAGACCGGCCATGTAAGTCAGGAACATGGGCAGGAAGTCCACTTTCAGCCACACGATTGCAACCACAAACAGGATGACGGTCAGGAGGATCTTCTGTGCCTCCCCGACATAAAAACTTCTCACGATGATCTTCGCCGGCTTCCCTCTCCGGCCAGAAAAGACGCGCAGGGCAAAATAGGCCGTCGAAATAAAACTGATCATGCCCCCCGTCAGTGCAGCCCAGGCGGCCTGTGGTCCGGCCAGCCCGTAGGCGATCAGCCATCCGGCGATCGCCACGATCATCTGCAGCCCGAGGACCGTTCCGGCAGTCCGATTAATCATGACTGCTCCGGGCGAACTGATTGTCTGACTCGCTGATGAAGTTCACCCATTCTTCCCGGCGCCGGACAGGCGCCCACGGTCGACGGCAGCCGCGGATTATAAGAGTCCATGGACGGGGGGTCAATGTATCAGTGACTGTTAATGATCTCATATGGAAGTCCGGGGTCAGCGGATGTGGCCTAGAATCCCGTCCAACTCGTCCAGGCTGTTGTACTGGATCACCAGCCGCCCTTTGCCCTTGGTGTTGTACTGAATATTCACCCGCGCCCCCAGCCGATCAGATAGATCGCTCTCCAACCGGGCCACATCCGGGTTGCGCGGCGGCGGAGGCGCTGCCTCCTGCTGCGCGCTTTTCTGCAGCGACTGCACCAGGCGCTCCGTCTCCCGTACCGACAAGCCCTTCTCCGCCACCTCCCGGGCCGCCGTCACCTGCTCACCCTCAACCAAGGCCAGTAGTGCACGGGCATGGCCCATCTCCAGACGCCCCTCGTCCAGCAGCGCCTTCACGGGCCCTTCCAGGTCCAGCAAACGCAGCAGATTGGTGACGCCGACCCGGGAACGCCCCACCGCCTCGGCGGCCTGCTGGTGGGTCATGCCGAATTCGTGAATCAGCCGCTGCAGGGCATTGGCCTCTTCCAAGGGATTGAGATCCTCCCGCTGGATGTTTTCGATCAGGGCCATGGCGGCGGCCGCCTGATCCGGCACCTCCCGCACCACGGCCGGGATCTCCCGCAACCCGGCCATCTGCGCCGCCCGCCAGCGCCGCTCACCGGCCACCAGCTCGTAGCCGCCGGCCACCGAGCGTACCACCACCGGCTGCACCACGCCCTGAGCACGAATGGACTCGGCCAATTCCTCCAGTGCCTCGGGGCGCATGTTCATCCGGGGCTGATAACGCCCGCGGCTGACCTGCTCCACGGGAATATGACGCAGGCCGTTACCGCCCTCTTCGCGGGCCTCCGACTCGGACCGGGTGCCGGCGGCACCGGCACTGGACAGCAGGACGTCCAGACCACGCCCCAGCCCTGTCTTTCTCTTTGTCATGACTTACTGCTCTCCAGAAACGGACACTGCCTCGACCGCCCCTTCCGGTGCGGCTCCGCGACCCTCGCGGCGCAGGATCTCCCCCGCCAGCGCCAGGTAGGCCAGGGCGCCCCGGGAGGATTTGTCATAAAGGATCACCGGCAGACCATGACTGGGCGCCTCGGCCAGGCGGATATTGCGGGGAATGACGGTGCGATAGACCTTGTCACCGAAATGGCGGGTGAGCTGCTCGGACACCTCGGTGGTCAGGTTGTTGCGCGGATCGAACATGGTGCGCAGCAGACCGTGGATGTGCAACTCGTGATTGACCGACTCACGGATGCTGTCGACGGTCTGCACCAGGGCCGACAGCCCCTCCAGGGCGTAGTACTCGCACTGCATGGGGATGATCACCCCATGGGCCGCCACCAGGGCGTTCACCGTGAGCATGTTCAGGGCGGGAGGGCAGTCAATGAAGATGAAATCGTACTGATCCCGGATCGGCGCCAAGGCCTCCTGCAGCCGGTATTCCCGGCGCAGGGCCGTCATCAGGCTCACCTCCGCCACTGTCAGATCCCCGTTGGCGGGCATCAGGCTGTAACCCACCGGGTCCAGCTTCAGAATGGCCTGTTCCGCGCTGACGCGTTTCATGAGCACATCGCAGGCGCTGTGGGTGAGGTCGTACTTGTCGGCCCCGCTGCCCATGGTGGCATTGCCCTGGGGATCCAGATCGATCAGGAGAACGCGGCGTCGGGTAGCGGCCAGGGAGGCGGCCAGATTGATGCTGGTGGTGGTCTTGCCCACCCCGCCCTTCTGGTTGGCCACGGCGATGATTCTGACCATGTGTGCTAGTCCTTGGTGATCTCGACGAGATGCCGCACGGCCTCAAGGCCCGGCACCCGGAGCGAATGGGTGGCCACCACGCGCCAGCCGGCAGGCAGCGCCTCGGGATCGTCGTCCGCATCCCGCCCCTTCATGGCCAGCAGCTGGCCCCCGGGGGCGCACAGGTGCCCGGCCAGACGGGTAAAGGTGGTGGTAGCGGCGAACGCACGGCTGACGACTGTATCAAAGCCCCCGTCGGGGCGATAGCTTTCCACCCGCGCCTGGACCACGACGGCGTTGGACAGCCCCAGTTCCATCACCGCCTGGCGCAGGAAGCGGGTCTTCTTGCCGCCGGAGTCCAGCAACACCACCTGCCAGTCGGGACACGCCAGGGCCAGGGGAATCCCGGGCAGACCGGGGCCGGTCCCGATATCGGCGATGCGCGGCCCCTTCACCCGGGGCAGGGCCGCCAGACTGTCCAGCAGATGCAGCCGGACCATGTCCTCGAAATCCCGGACCGCCGTGAGATTGTAGGCCCGGTTCCAGCGCTCCATCAGGCGCAGGTAGCGGCTCAAAGGCCCGGCCAGGGTCAGATCCAGGGACAGTTCGTTCAGGCCACGGTGAAGCAGATCGGCCGCGCCGAACGGCAGGGTATGGGACATGGTGTCGGACATCCGGGGATCAAGCACTGCGCTTCAGGCTCAGGGCCTGCTTCTTCAGGTGCACCAGCAACAGGGAAACGGCGGCGGGGGTCACACCGGGGATGCGGAAAGCCTGCCCCACGGTATGGGGGCGATGGTCCGCCAGCTTCTGACGGACCTCGTGGGACAGGCCACTGACGGCACCGTAGTCCAGATCATCGGGCAGCACTGTGTCTTCCAGGCGCCGGGTCCGGTCCACCTCGTCCTGCTGGCGTTGGATATAGCCGGCATACTTGGCCTGGATCTCCACCTGCTCCGCCACCCGGCCATCCGCCACGGCCGGCCCCGCACCGGGCAGGGACATGAGGTCTTCGTAGCCCACCCCGGGGCGCCGCAGCAGATCCATCAGGGCATAATCCCGACTCAGGGGACCGCCGAACAGGCGCTCGCCATCCTCCGGCGCCAGATCACCGGGGCGCATCGTCACGGTCTCAAGACGCAGGGTTTCCTGCTCGATCGCTTCCCGCTTACGTTCGAAGGCCGTCCAGCGTGCGTCATCCACCACACCCAGCTCCCGGCCCACGGGGGTCAGGCGCAGGTCGGCGTTATCTTCCCGCAAGGTGAGGCGATACTCGGCCCGGCTGGTGAACATGCGGTAGGGTTCCCGGGTGCCCTGGGTGATGAGATCGTCGATCATCACGCCCAGGTAGGACGTCTCCCGACGCGGATGCCAGGGTTCGCGCCCCTGCACCCGCAGGGCGGCATTGATCCCGGCCACCAGGCCCTGGGCCGCGGCCTCTTCGTAGCCGGTGGTGCCGTTGATCTGGCCGGCGAAGAACAGGCCCTGCAGAGGACGGGTCTCCAGGCTGGGGCGCAGGTCCCGGGGGTCGAAGAAATCGTATTCGATGGCGTAGCCAGGCCGGGTGATATGGGCCTGCTCGAAGCCTTCGATGGAACGCACCACCGCCACCTGCACGTCAAAGGGCAGGCTGGTGGAGATGCCGTTGGGGTAGACCTCGTGGGTGCTGAGCCCCTCCGGCTCGATGAAGATCTGGTGGCGTTCCTTGTCGGCAAAGCGCACCACCTTGTCCTCAATGGAGGGGCAGTAGCGCGGCCCCACCCCTTCGATCACGCCGCTGTACATGGGAGACCGGTGCAGGTTGGTGCGGATCACCTCCAGGGTACGGGGCGTGGTCCAGGTGATGTGACAGCTCACCTGGGACGGGTGATCGGAAGGCTTGCCCAGGAAAGAGAACACCGGCACGGGGGTATCCCCGGGCTGCTCGGTCAGGCGGGAATAATCGATGCTGCGGGCATCGATGCGGGGCGGCGTGCCGGTCTTCAGACGCCCGACCCGCAAGGGCAGCTCCCGCAGCCGCTGGGCCAGACGGATGGCCGGTGGGTCACCGGCGCGACCACCGGCGTAGTTGGCCTCGCCCACATGGATGAGCCCGCCCAGGAAGGTGCCCACGGTGAGCACCACACAGGGGGCATCAAAGCGCAGGCCGGCCTGGGTGACGACGCCGGTAACCCGGTCCCCGTCCACGATCAGATCGTCCACCGCCTGCTGGAACAGCTCAAGGCCCGGCTGGTTTTCCACCGCGTGGCGCACGGCGGCCTTGTAGAGGGCGCGGTCGGCCTGGGCGCGGGTGGCGCGCACGGCGGGACCCTTGCGGCTGTTGAGGGTGCGAAACTGGATGCCGCCCAGATCGGCGGCACGGGCCATGAGGCCGCCCAGGGCATCAATCTCCTTGACCAGATGGCCCTTGCCGATGCCGCCGATGGCGGGGTTGCAGCTCATCTGGCCGATGGTGTCGATGTTATGGGTCAGGAGCAGGGTCCTGCAGCCCATGCGGGCCGCCGCCAGGGCGGCCTCGGTGCCGGCGTGGCCGCCGCCCACGACGATGACGTCGTATTGTGCCTGGTATTGCATAGTCAAGAGCCGGGCCGGAAGTGAGGAAAACCCCGTTAGTGTAGCGCGGATCAGTCCTCCTCGGGCACTATCAGCGCGGCATCCAGTCCGTCCAGCCCCTGCCGCCCCACCTTGTAACCCGCCAGGCGGGTGGCCGTGGCCAGGGCCTCCGGCACCGAACTGCCGGTGGCCAGGGCATGGATCAGGCCGGCATTGAACACGTCCCCGGCCCCCAGGGTGTCCACCACCCGGGGTGGGCGCCAGGCCGGGGCATGGAACAGACCGTCCCGACTGGCCCAGGCCCAGGAGCCCTCCTCCCCCCAGGTGCAGATCAGCACGGCGCCGGGCACGCGCTTATGCACGCTGCGCAGGAACGGCTCCGGCTCCTCGTAGCCCCGCCCGAGCACGAAGGGGCGGGAAAAGATGATCACATCGGGCTGTCCGAACAACATGTCCACCCCGTCCCGGTCCTTTTCCACCTCCAGGGAGATAGGCTGATGGGACTTCTGCTGGCTGCGCAGGGCCTGGAGCATGCGGCTGGTGGTGTGGGTATCCCGGGCCTGCACGTGCACCCATTGGTACTTGTCCAGGCTCAGCTTGGCCACATGAGGGGCGTCCAGTTCCGGCAGGTTGCGGTAGTGGACGATGGTGCGGGAACCGTTGGCGGCATTGAGGGTGATGTAGGAACAGGGGGTGCGCCCGGTGCGACGGCGGCAGGTTTCCACGTTGATCCCCCGCTCCCCCAGCAAGGACAGGAGGTATTCGCCGTCCGGATCATCGGCCACCACGGCGGCCAGGTCGCACTGGTGACCCAGTTGCTGCAATACATACAGGCTGTTGGCGGTATTGCCGCCGGGACAGGCGCGCTGTTCTCGGGCGCGGATCTCCTCATCCTCCACCGGATAGTGGTCAACGATGTTGATGATGTCCAGGGTGGCGACGCCGATGCCGAGAATATGGGCCATGGTGGATGATGCCCTACGGGCCTGTGATGATGTTGCACACAGGATAGTGAAAGGGAGGCAGCGGGGTAAAGGTATTGCAGCGCAAAAACGTGGACGGGAAGCGGCAGGCCGGCACCCGTGGGAGCCGGCCTGCCGACGAAAGGGTCCATCAGAAGTCGAAACGCACGCCGGCGGCGAAGACCTGGCCGCCGCGAACATCGCCCAGGGTACCCTCGCTGCTGTCATAAGGCTGCTGCCGTCCACCCCGCTTCTCGGTAATCGCGGCGGTTTCCTGCTCGAAATAGTACTCGGCAAAGAACGTCAGGCTGGGATTGAACTGATGATCCACGCCCACGTGGACGATGCTCTCGCCGTAGTTTTCCACCTCGGCCACCATCAGCTTGAAGGTGTTCTTGCCCAGGGTGTAGCCGGCATAGACATTGACGGCATTGTTCCCGTCAGTCGCATCATCATCGCTGCTGATACGCTCGAACTTGCCTGCCAGATACAGATTACCGATGGCATGAGCGGCAGAAACACCCACGATTCGAGTATTGTCATTTCCATTCAGCTCATCCATGCCGATGGCCAAGGTGGTATCACCGAAGTTGTAGCTGCCGGTCAGCTGAACGCGATTATCATCATTGTCGCCGTTGTCCTCACTCCAGGCGAAGGCGAAGGACAGGCCGCTCATGTCCGGGCTGTAGTAACTGACAGTGTCACCCTGGCGAAAGGCCGTATAGGTGGCAAACCCGCTGTAGTAGGTGCTGAACATGTCCACCGGGGCGGCGATAGCATTGTAGTAGGGCATCCACATCTGGCCATAGAGCAGGGTCCCCATCTCGCCCTGGACACCGATCTGGGCCACGCGTACGTCCTGCTCCTGGTCCCACGGGTCCTGAACGGCCTTGTTGGCCAGATCCAGGGGCAGTTCCAGCTGACCGATCAGGGTCAGGCCTTCCATCAGGGGATAGTCCGCATTGAAACCGATGTTGGAATAGGCATCCCGCACGCCGGTATAGGAGTCCAGATGCTCCCGGTTATCGGGCCGCACGGACTCCACCTGCACCCGGGCGGAGCCGTAGAAATCAAAGTTGAGGTCACTCGCCTGTACGGCCGCCGGCACGGCCATGGCTGCGGCAACGGATGAGGCGATCAGGGTCTTTCTGTTCATGGGTCAATTTCCAGTCAAGTATATCGATGGTTACACGGGTAGCGAGCGGCCGGAAAAACAGGGGCCACCCGCCACCAAAAACAATCAGGGCAACCAGGTCTCCACCAGATCCCGGTTCTGTTCCACCCAGCGCTTCGCATTCTGGTAGGGATCACCACCCTCCTCATTCATGATCATCAGCGCCGCCATCTGGGCGGGGGTCCAGCTGAAGTTGTCGAGGATGGCGTAGGCCTCGGGCATCTCGTCTTTCAACCCGGCACGCACGATGGTGTGAATGGCTTCCTCGCCGCCATAAATACCCTTGGGATCATCCAGGTATTTCAGCTCCCAGCGGCCTTCCTTCCAGTGGGGGGTCCAGCCGGTGACCACCACCCAGTCATTGTTGCGGACGGCATTGGCCAGCACGCCGGTCATGGTGGCATCGGAACCTTCGATCAGGCGCAGTCTCAGGCCGTATTCGTCGATCACCCGCTCGGTGCTGCTCATCAGGCCCGCGCCGGGGTCGATGCCGATGATGCGACGGTCAAAACGGCGTGCGTGGTCGTTCAGCTCTTCGATGGAGTCAATTTCCACATAGGTCGGGACCATCAGACCGATACGGGTACCCACCAGGCTGGGACCCAGGTCTTCCACCCGATCCTTCACTCGCTCCAGGTAATGCTCATGGGTGGTAGGCAGCCAGGCAGCCACGAAGGCATCCTGGTCACCGGTGCCGACGGACTGCCACATGGCTGCGGCACTGACGGACGTCAGCCGCACGTCGTAACCGGCCTCTTCCAGTACCACCCGGATCACATTGGTACTGGCCACTTCACTGGCCCACTCCACATAGGGGATGTTGATCCGGCCCTTGTCGCCGGCCATGGCCGAC
Source organism: Ectothiorhodospira lacustris (assembly GCF_022227785.1). Classification (NCBI taxonomy): domain Bacteria; kingdom Pseudomonadati; phylum Pseudomonadota; class Gammaproteobacteria; order Chromatiales; family Ectothiorhodospiraceae; genus Ectothiorhodospira; species Ectothiorhodospira lacustris. The sequence goes on from NZ_JAJNQM010000001.1 coordinate 25,099, forward strand.
AGGGGAGCGAATACCAGGGTTGCCACCAGGATCAGACTGGTGATCGCCGGGATTCCCGGCCTTGTTGTTGAAGTCATCATCTTCCTCCGGAAAATTGCATGGATACTCATAAAGTCCTGAAAAAGCCTCTTGCCGTCACTTCCGCGAAGGGTCCCTATCGCGACCCCCGATGAAGGCCCTCCCGCCGTCATTCCCGATACTTCCAAGTCGTCATTCCCGCCCCAAGTCGTCACGCCCCCCCCAGGTCGTCACTCCCGCGAAAGCGGGAGCCCAGGGTTTTGAACCCGCGACTGGATTCCCGCCTTCGCGGGAATGACGGGCTCAACTGTCGGCCCATGACCGGATTCCCGCCTTCGCGGGAATGACTTATTCAGGACCTCCCTCAAGAACCGTTCCCTGGAAAGGACTGCTCTCTATGAATCCTGAAGAGAGCCCCCCCCGAACTCGAGCCGGGGGAAATATGGCGACGGCTATGCCCCGGGCTTCTGCCCGATGCGCTGGGTCACCCGGTCCAGGATCATCGCCAGGATGACGATGGCAATACCGGCCTCGAAGCCGTTGCCCGGCTGCAGCCGCTGGATTGCCCGCCACACTTCGCCACCCAGACCGCCGGCGCCGATCATGGCGGCAATCACCACCATGGACAGGGCGAGCATGATGGTTTGATTGATGCCCGCCATGATGGTGGGTACCGCCAGCGGCAGCTGGACCTTGAACAACTTCTGCTTCCAGCTGGCGCCGAAGGCATCCGCGGCTTCCACCAGCTCCCGAGGCACCTGACGGATACCCAGAATGGTGAGACGGATGGCCGGTGGCATGGAAAAGATCACGGTGGCGAACATGGCCGACACCTGCCCCAGACCGAAGAAGGGAATCGCCGGAATCAGATAGACGAAGGCGGGCATGGTCTGCATGAAGTCCAGTACCGGCATGGTGGCCCGATGGAAGCGCTCCGACAGACCGCCCAGAATGCCGATAGGCAACGCGATGGCCACCGCGACCGCAGTCGCAAACAGCACCAGGGTGAGGGTCTCGATGGTGGCCTGCCAGAGTTGCAGGTTCCACAGGAACAGCAGGCCGGCCACGGTCCCGATGGCCACCCGACGCCCCGCCGCCCACCAGGCAATGCCGGCAAAGGCCAGGATCACCACCCAGGGGGGCGGAAAACTCAGCAGCATCACCACGCCGTCCACTCCGTCACTCAGGACGGTGCTGATGGCCCGGGTCAGACCGGAGAAGGTATCGGTCAGCCAGTCCAGGCCATCGTCGATATAGTCCGACAGGGGAAACTTGCCAAAGAAAGGAAAATCATGATTCATGACAGTGCTTCACTGGTTCGGTCCGCGGCAGTTTCCAGTGCCGTCGCCACATGATCCGACTGACTGGCCGACAGGGCCGCCAGCACGTTGCTCTTGACGATGGTGCCCAGCAGACGCCCACCGTCATCCACCACCGCCGCTGGAATACGGCTGTCCGCCAACAGCCCGATCAGGGTGCTGACCGGCTCATCCGGCCCCACCGTCTGATGGTCCCGCTGGATGTGGGCCGCAATCTGCTTGTCTCCCTGCTCGATCGCCCGCCCCATGTCATCCGCCCACACGTAGCCCTCCAGGGTGCCGTCCCGCTGCACCACGAAGAGGCTGTAGAAACTCTCCTTCTCCATCTTGTGCAGGGCGGTGCGGGGGCCGTCCGAGGGAAGGGCCAACACCCTTGCATCGCGCATGATCCCGCCGGCGGTGAGGATCTGGGTCTTGTCCACATCTTCCACAAAGCGCTCCACATAGCGGCTGGCCGGAGAACTCAGGATCTCTTCCGGGGTCCCGATCTGGACCACCCGCCCATCCTTCATCAGCACGATGCGATCACCAAGCCTGAGGGCCTCATCCAGATCGTGGGTAATGAACACGATGGTCTTCTTCACCCGCGCCTGGAGATTGATCAGCTCCTGCTGCATGTCCCGGCGTATCAGCGGGTCCAGCGCACTGAAGGCTTCGTCCATGAGCAGGATGTCCGGGTCCACGGCCAGTGCCCGGGCCAGCCCCACCCGCTGCTGCATGCCCCCGGAGAGCTGCGCGGGCCAGGCCTGCTCCCAGCCGTCCAGACCCACCAGCTGCAGGGCCTGGGCTGCCCGCTCCTCACGCTCGGCCTGCTCCATGCCGCAGATCTCCAGTCCGAAGGCGGTGTTCTGCAGGATGTTCCGGTGGGGGAACAGGGCAAAGTTCTGGAACACCATGCCGAACTTGCTGCGCCGTAACGCCAGCAGATCCTTGTTGCTCAATACGGTGATGTCTTCCCCATCGATGAGCACCTGGCCCGCCGTCGGCTCGATCAGGCGGTTGAGACAGCGGATCAGGGTGGATTTGCCACATCCGCTCAGGCCCATGACCACCAGGATCTCCCCTTGCGCCACATCAAAACCGACGTCGGCGACACCCAGGGTGAGCCCGGTACGTTGCTGGATCTCCTTACGGTCGTATCCCTCCTCCATGAGCTTCAAGGCCGGGGCCGGCGGGTCGCCGAAGACCTTGGTGAGGTTTTTGACTGCTATTTTGGGTTGCAAGGCTACTGTCCTGTCTTCCCCCCGTAAGGGGTGGGTCGGTGTCAGTGTCTGACGACGGGCATCATCGGATGCCGGAAAAAGAAAAAGGCCGCGGATCAGACCGATCCACGGCCCGCGATATCAAGCAAGGGTCAACGCACGGCGCTGAGAAAATGCATGTGACGCTCGTAGTGCTCCAGAACGTCGTTGATGATGGCGTCCTTGCTCCAGCCCATGACGTCATAGTCCTGGCCGCCTTCGCTCAGATGCACTTCCGCATGGAAATACTTGAGTGCCTCGGCGCGCTGGCTGCGGGTATCGCGCATGACGAAGGTGGGGGGCTCATAGGCACGGGGACGCACTGAGTAAAAGAAGTCGATCTCCTCGCCGTGGCGGACCTCTACCCAGCAGCGTCCATCCTCGCCCACCCCGGTGTGAGCATCCCGATTCTGCTTGCGCAGTTCCTCGGCCACCGCCTCCAGGGCCGGTTTCACGGCCTCCTGGATATAGCGCATGACCTCGTTGCGCCGGGGCTGATGGACGATGGCGCGCAGGCGCGACTGCCAGCTCAGGGGTGAGTGGGGGCCGATGGGCAAGACCCGAGCCTGCAGGCTGATCCGCTTCATGGTGTCGATGCGCAGTGCCCTGAGCAGCCCCCAGCACATGAAGCACATGATGATGGCGAACGGCAGGGCGCTGGCGATGGTGGCCGTCTGCAGGGCCGCCAGGCCGCCGGCGATGAGCAGGGCCGCCGCCACGACACCTTCGATCACGGCCCAGAAGATTCGCTGCCAGGTGGGCGACTCTTCCCGGCCACCGGAGGTGAGGATGTCCACAACCAGAGAGCCGGAGTCCGAAGAAGTCACAAAGAAGGTCACTACCAGGAGTGTGGCCACCATGGCCATGATGGAGGACAGGGGCAGATGCTCGAAGAACTGAAACAGGGCCACCGAGGTATCCGCCGCCACCGCATCCGCCAGCTCGGTGATGCCCTGCTCCATGATCATGTGCAGGGCGGTATTGCCGAAGAAGGTCATCCACATGATGGTGAAGCCCACCGGCACCAGCAACACCCCGAAGGTGAACTCACGAATGGTGCGCCCCCGGGAGACACGGGCGATGAACATGCCCACGAAGGGCGCCCAGGCGATCCACCAGCCCCAGTAGAACAGGGTCCAGCCACCGATCCATGAGGTGGGTTCGTAGGCGTACAGATTGAAGGTCATGGAGAACAGGTTGGACATGTAATTGCCCGTGTTCTGCACCAGGGTCTGCAACAGATAGACGGTGGGTCCGGCCACCAGCACGAAGGCCAGCAGTCCCCCGGCCAGAATCATGTTCAGCACCGAAATCCGGCGGATGCCGCCATCCAGGCCCAGGGCCACGGACAGGGTGGCGATGGCGGTGATGACCACGATCAGGATGACCTGCACCGAGAGGGTATTGGGAATATCGAACAGATAGTTCAGGCCGGAGTTGATCTGCATGACGCCGAACCCCAGGGAGGTGGCGACGCCGAAGATGGTGCCCAGCACGGCAAAGGTGTCCACGGTGTGGCCGATACCCCCATGGATGCGGTCACCGATCAGCGGATACAGGGAGGAGCGGATGGTCAGCGGCAGATCATGGCGGAAGGCAAAATAAGCCAGGGACAGGGCCACCACGCCATAGATGGCCCAGGCATGCACCCCCCAGTGGAAGAGGGTGATACGCATGGACTGGCGGGCCGCCTCGACGGTTTCCGGGTCTCCCACCGGCGGGGTGACGTAGTGCATGACCGGCTCGGCCACGCCGAAGAACATGAGACCGATGCCCATGCCGGCGGAAAACAGCATGGCAAACCAGGAGGCATAACTGTAATCGGGCCGGCTGTGATCCGGACCCAGCTTGATGGTGCCGTAGCTGGAAACCGCCACCCCGACCATGAAGACCACGAACCCGGCCACCGCCAGCACATAGAACCAGCCCACAGACTCGGAAATCCAGCCCTGCACGGCACTGAAGACGGTACCGGCCGTCTCGGTGAAGATGGCCGCAAACAGCACGAAGACCAGAGTGAGTACTGCCGAGGTGATGAACACCGGCGGGTTCATGAGGATGCGTGGAGCACGGGCTGAAGATGCACTCTGTTCGGTCATGTAACCTCCCTTCGTGGGTTTGATCGCCGGAATTCAGCGGAAAGCAAACCTCCCGCAAGCCTTTTTTACGCTAACATGAACCTTTGACATAATGCGAACTGGTTAAAAAATAGCCAGCAAGGCCGGCCTTGGCACCGCATTCACCTGGGATTTTGAAGGCATACCCTGTTGAAGGTGCTGAATCAGCGCCCCTATCGTCACTCCCGATACTCTCAGGTCCTCACTCCCGATACTCTCAGGTCGTCACTCCCGCGAAAGCGGGAGACCAGAATGCCGCCCTGCCTGGATTCCCGCCTGCGCGGGAATGACCTGCCAGGGATATCCCTATGGGAACGGCCAGTCGTAGTCGGTGATGACCGGGGCATGGTCCGAGAAGCGCTCGTCCTTGTAGATGCTCACCCCAAGGGCCGATGCCGCCACCCCCGGCGTGGCAATCTGGTAATCCAGTCGCCACCCCACGTTCCTCGCCCAGGCCTGCCCCCGGTTGGCCCACCAGGTGTACTGTTCCGGCGCCTGGTTCAGGCGCCGGAAGGTGTCCACCCAGCCTACCTCATCAAATAGCACATCCAGCCAGGCCCGCTCTTCAGGCAGGAAGCCGGAGTTCTTCTGGTTGCTGCGCCAGTTGCGCAAGTCGATGGGCTTGTGGGCGATGTTCCAGTCCCCGCACAGAATGTATTCGCGCCCATCGGCCCGCTTTTGTCGCATTTGCCCCATGAACGTGTCCATGAAACGGTACTTGGCCGCCTGGCGCGGTTCGCCGGAAGATCCGGACGGCACATAAACGGATGCAATACTCAAGTTACCGAAACGCGCCTCGATATAGCGGCCTTCAGGATCGAACTCCTCGGAATCCATCCCCATCACAATTTCATCGGGTTTGCGTCGGGCATACAGGGCCACCCCGCTGTAACCCTTCTTTCGGGCATCCAGGTAACAGGTGAAATAGCCGGCGGGATGAAAGGCCTCATCGGTCAGTTGATGGATCTGAGCCTTGGTCTCCTGGAGGCAGACCACATCCGCATCCCGGGCCTTGAGCCATGCATAAAAGCCCTTGCGGGCGGCGGCACGAATGCCATTGGCATTGAGTGTGATGATTCGCATCGGATCGGCAGGGCAGTATTCACGAGGTCCGGGTACAATCCGACAACTTAACACAGCCCCCCGACAGGGGGCGCCCGGCCCTGCTTGTGCCCTCCCACAGGAACTTGTAATTTCTCAATCATGAATACCTATCGCACCCAGTTTCTCCAGTTCTGCCTGGAACGCGGCGTCCTGCGCTTTGGTTCCTTCACCCTCAAATCCGGCCGCACCAGCCCCTATTTCTTCAATGCAGGCCTATTCAACACCGGCCGGGACCTGGCCCGCCTGGGGGCCTTCTATGCCCGCACCCTGGTGGAATCGAACGCCCAAGTGGACATGTTGTTCGGCCCCGCCTACAAGGGCATTCCCCTGGTGGCCGCCACCGCGGTGTCCCTGGCCCAGGAACACGACCACGACTATCCCTACTGTTTCAATCGCAAGGAAGCCAAGGATCACGGCGAAGGCGGCACCCTGGTGGGCGCCCCTTTGTCCGGGCGCGTCATGATCGTGGACGATGTCATCACCGCAGGCACCGCCATCCGTGAATCCGTGGAGATCATCAAGGCCGCCGGCGCGGAACCGGCGGGCGTACTGATCGCGCTGGATCGCCAGGAACGGGGGCGCGGCGCACTGTCCGCCATCCAGGAAGTGGAACGGGATTACGGTCTGCAGGTCCATGCTATTGCGTCCCTGTCGGACCTGATCGTCTTTCTGGAAGACCTGCCGGACATGGCACAGCATCGTGCCGCCGTGCAGGCCTATCGGGAAGAGTTCGGCATCTAGCCGTATAGCCGTGCCGGAGACGCACGGGCGACGGCACCCCTGAACCCCGATGGGAAGAGGCATGCCCAGGATCTCTCCAGCAGCAGGAACCACACTGATACTGACGGCCTTGCTGGCCGCCGGGGTCAGTGGCATTGCCTCCGGCCAGGTCTATCGCTGGGTGGATGAATCCGGCCAGCTCCACTTGAGCGACACCCCACCCCCGGACAGCGCCCGCTATGACCGCGAAGTCCTCGATCGCCGGGGGCTGGTGATCCAGCGCCTGGAGCGGGCACGGACATCGGAAGAACTGGCGGCCGAACAAGCGGAACGGGAGCGCCTGGAGGCCCTGGAACAACAACGAGCGGAGCAGGAGCGGATCGACCGGATTCTGCTGCAGTCCTTCGGCTCGGAGCGAGAACTGCTGCACGCACGGGATGACCGGGTGGCCCTGATCGAGGCCAACATGAACCTCACCCGGGACAAGCTGGTTAATCTGCGCGAGCAGCTGACACAGACCGAGACCCGCATTGCCGGTCTTGAGGCGGGTGGCAGACCGGTACCGGAAGGCCTGCGGGAACAAACCGATTCCCTGCGCCGCCAGATCCGGGGGCAGGAGGAGTACCTGGAAGAACGCCGGCAGGAGCGGGATGCCGTGCTGGACCGATTCGCCCGGGACCTGGCGCGATTTCGGGAGCTGCGTCGGCGACAGGCCGACCCACAGCCCCCGCGCTGAAGACCGTCAGCCCCGGATCAGAGTGCCAACCCCCTTGTCGGTGAGCAGTTCCAGCATCACCGCATGCGGCACCCGGCCATCAATGATATGGGCCGTCTTGACGCCGGACTTCACCGCGTCCAGGGCACACTGGATCTTGGGGATCATGCCGCCGTGAATCACCCCGGCGGCGATCAGTTCGTCCACCTGACGCGCCGTCAGGCCGGTGAGCAGGTTGCCCTCCCCATCCAGCACCCCGGCGGTGTTGGTGAGCAGGATCAGCTTTTCCGCCCCCAGCACCGTGGCCATTTTGCCCGCCACCAGATCGGCATTGATGTTATAGGCCGCCCCATCCTCGCCCACGCCCACGGGGGCGATCACGGGAATGAAGGCCCCCGAATCCAACATGTGCACCACGGCGGGATCGATGGAGGCCACCTCCCCCACGTGGCCCAGGTCGATGATCTCCGAGGCCTCCGGGTCCTCCCCGGCACGGCGATGGGTCAGGCGCCGGGCCCGGATCAGCCCGCCGTCCTTGCCCGTCAGGCCCACTGCGCGGCCACCGAACTGGTTGATGAGACTGACGATCTCCTTGTTCACCAGGCCGCCCAGCACCATCTGCACCACGTCCATGGTCTCCCGGTCCGTCACCCGCAGACCGTCCACGAAGCGGGATTCCTTGCCCAGCTGGCTGAGCATCTTGCCGATCTGAGGCCCTCCGCCGTGGACCACCACGGGATTCAGGCCCACCTGTTTGAGCAGGACGATATCTCGCGCAAAGCCACGTTTGAGCGCCTCATCCACCATGGCGTTGCCGCCATACTTGATGACCAGTGTCTTGCCGGAAAAGCGCTGGATATAAGGCAGCGCCTCGGTCAGGACCCGAGCGATGGTCTGAGGGCTGGTGTGGTCCATGGCAGTGTTTTCGGACATTCAGGAAGTCTCCGGTTTCAGACCGGGCTGGTGTTGAAGAAATTCTGAAACAACCCGTTGCCGTCACTCCCGCGCAGGCGGGAATCAAGGGTTTTCAGTATGCTACTGGATTCCCGCCTGCGCGGGAATGACGGCGACGAGAGAGCTCTAGAACGGCAGTTCCAGTTCCGGATCCACCGCCAGCAGGCGGTCACGGAACAATGCCTGGATCCGGGCCAGGGCCTCTGGACTGCTCCCTTCGAAGCGCAGGGTCAGGCAGGGGGTGGTGTTGGAAGCCCGCACCAGCCCCCAGCCATCGTCGAAATCCGCCCGCAATCCGTCGATGCGATTCACCCGGGCACCGTCCGGGTCCGGTTCGGACAGGAAGCGGGCCATGAAGGCGGCATGCCCCTCATCTCCCCCGGGCGCCACCAGCAGTTCGGGGGTGTGACAGCCCTGGGGCAACTCATCGAACACCCGGGACGGTGGACGAGGGTCACGGGCCAGAAACTCCAGCAGCCGCGCCCCCGCATAGATGGCATCATCCACTCCGAGCCAGCGATCGCGAAAAAAGATGTGACCGCTCATCTCTCCAGCCAGCAGGGCGTCGGTCTCTTCCATGCGTGCCTTGAGCAAGGAGTGGCCGGTGCGCCACATGTCCGGCACGCCGCCAAGTTCCTGCACCCGGGCGGCCAGATGGTGAGAGCATTTCACATCAAACACCACGGTACTGCCGGGGTGATAGGCCAGGACATCGGCGGCAAAGCACATCATCAGGCGATCCGGCCACTGGATGCGCCCCCGACCATCCACCACGCCGAGCCGATCCCCATCACCGTCAAAGGCCAACCCCAGATCCAGGCCGCCGGATTCCACCGCCTGCCGCAGATCCTCTAGATTCTCGGGGCGGGACGGGTCAGGATGGTGGTGAGGGAAATGCCCATCCACCTCGCAGTAGAGGGGCACCACCTCGCAACCCAGCCGCCGGAACACCTCCGGCGCCACCACCGCGGCGGCGCCGTTGCCGCAATCCACCGCCACCCGCAGGGGGCGGACCAGGTGAATGTCGGCGCAGAGCTCATCCAGGTACCGGCCGCAAACATCCGCGGTCTCCAGGGTGCCGCCGGGGGCGGTGGGCAGGCGCCCCTCGTCAATCCGGCGACGCAAACGCTGCACCGTTTCCTGGTGCAGGGTGCGCCCCGCCAGCATGAGCTTGAAGCCGTTGTAGGCAGGAGGATTGTGACTGCCGGTGACCATGATACCGTTGCCGCCGGCCTCCCTGAGCGCGGCGTAATAAGTCACCGGCGTGGGCAGGCAACCCACCTGAATCACCCGCAACCCCGCCGCCAGCAACCCCTCTATCAGCGCAGACTCCAGCTCGAGACTCGACAGTCGGCCGTCACGTCCGACCGCCACCTCCCGCACCTCCAGCTCGCGGGCCTCGGCACCGTAGGCCCGGCCGATGGCCCGGGCGGTATCCGGATTGAGGCGTTCACCCACCACGCCGCGGATGTCATAGGCCCGGAAGATGCCGGGGTCCACTTTCATGCTCATGATCTGTTCCTCGGCATGTGCCTGCGCTCCCGGTGTTTGGTCATGTCTGGCCCGGGCTAACCCCTGCCCGAGGACCCAAACCCACCAGTGCCCCGGTGGCTCGCCTCGAAATCATCCACCACCTGGAAACGGGCCTGTACCACCGGCACCACCACCAACTGGGCAATGCGCTCGCCGGGCTGGACGACGAACGGCTCCGCCCCCCGGTTCCAGCAGGAGACCATGAGCGGGCCCTGATAGTCGGAGTCGATGAGGCCGACGAGATTCCCCAGGACGATGCCGTGTTTATGGCCCAGCCCGGACCGGGGCAGAATCATCGCCGCCAGCCCGGGGTCCGCCAGATGCATGGCAATGCCGGTGGGGATGAGATGGGTTTCCCCGGGCTGCAGGGTCAGGGGTCCGTCCAGGCAGGCCCGCAGGTCCATGCCGGCGGAGCCCGGGGTGGCCGGTTCCGGCAAGGGAAAGTCCGTGCCGGCACGGGGGTCAAGGATCTTGATCTGGATGGCGCGCATGATGTCGATGATCGATTGTCAGATGGAAACAGGAATTGTAGGGAAGACAGCCCCCATGAGCATCCTGCAACCGTGGGAGCCGGCCTGCCGGCGAACGGCAACGCCGGGCAAAACCTTCGCAGCCGAGGGCCGCTCCCACGGGGTCAGCCGCCCCCATGCTGTCGGGCAATCAATGCCACCAGCTCACGGGCCAGTTGCAATTTGGACTGTTGCGGCAAAGACAGGGAACCACCTCGCCAGAAGACCGTCAGGGCATTGTCCGCCACATCGAACCCCCGCCCGCCGGAGACATCATTGGCGGCGATCATGTCCAGCCCCTTGGCCTCAAGCTTGCCCCGGGCGTAGGTCTCCAGATCATCGGTTTCCGCCGCAAAACCCACCGTGAACGGCCCGTCCGGCAGGGCCGCCACCGCTGCGAGGATGTCCGGATTCTTCACCAGGGTCAGTTGCAGCTCATCCGCCTGTTTCTTGATCTTGCGCTCCGCCGGCGCCGCCATCCGGTAATCCGCCACCGCCGCCGTGGCAATGAACAGATCCGTCTCACCGGCTCTCGCCATCACTGCCTCATGCATCTGCAAGGCCGTCTCCACCTCGACACGGGTCACCCCGCGAGGGGTATCCAGATGGACCGGGCCACTCACCAGACACACCTGCGCCCCGGCCTCGGCCGCCGCCGCCGCCACCGCAAACCCCATGCGCCCGGAACTTCGGTTGGTGAGATAGCGCACCGGGTCCAGAGGCTCACGGGTCGGACCGGCGGTCACCATCACCCGCACCCTCGCCAGCGCACCGCCGGCAAACAGATCCTCCACCGCCGTGACGATCTGCCCCGGCTCCAGCATGCGCCCCTCCCCCACCTCACCGCAGGCCTGGTAACCGGCACCGGGGCCGAACAGGCGGACGCCCCGTTCCAACAGGGTGCGAACATTGGCCTGGGTGGCGGCATTGGCCCACATGACCCGGTTCATGGCCGGGGCCAGGCAGACGGGGGCCTCAGCGGCCAGACACAGGGTGGTCAGCAGGTCATCGGCCATACCCTGGGCCAGCCGGGCCGTGAGGCCGGCGGTGGCCGGGGCAATGAGAATGACATCGGCCCAGCGGGCCAGACTGATGTGATCCATGCCCGCCTCGGCCTCGGCGTCGAACAGGGCCGTGCGCACGGGATGGCCGGACAGGGCCTGGAAGGTGAGCGGGGCCACGAACTCGGTGGCGTGGGGGGTCATCACCACCCGGACCTCGGCACCGGCATCCATCAGCCGCCGGGTGAGCTCGCAGGCCTTGTAGGCGGCAATGCCGCCGGAAACGCCCAGAAGGATATGTTTGCCTGTCAGTGACATGGGAAGAGTCTACGGAAAAACCCGGCAATCCAGAAGCATTTTGCCGTGTTCCCGGCGCACGAGAGTACCCAGCCTCATATCCACCAAACAGCCCCCCTGATCCGTGCTATACGGGTAGGGGATTCCTTATCGCTTCCGTGAGCCGGGAAGATGCACCATCCGTCCGTTCCGTTCCGACTTTTTGAGCGTCTACGCCGTCATGCCGGGCTGCTCGGCTGCCTGATGGCTTTGCCCCTGCTGTCCTGTGGTTCTTCCAGGGATCAGACCGGTGAGTTCTATACCGACTGGGATCGTGCCGGTGGCTGTGCCGCTGTTCCATTGGTAGCCGACGAGCGTGTGGATGGAACGGGGCGCCGGGTAGATGTGTGCGACAAGGTGGAGGAAGGCTGGATCTGGGTGACCTACGCGGCGGCCTGGTGCGGGGCTAGTCAGACCCAGGCTGCCGCCATTCGTGAACTGCTCCGGTCGGCCGGGCCTTCACTGCAGGTCTACACCGTGCTGACCAGTGCCGATGAACCGTTTCAGCCGGCGGGGGTCGCTGAGGCCCGCCGTTGGGCCGGCCGCTTTGGCCTTCCCCCCGAACGGGTACTGGCAGAAGGGCACAGCATCCGCACCCTGCCACAACACCTGCTGATCGGTCCCGATGGGCGGACTTGGTACCGTTACATCGGTTATCTGCAAGCCACGGAGATGCAGACCATCATCCATGGCTTCGCCACCAGCGAGCGGTTTCCGTTCATACCGCCAAGATGAGCGCAACCCGATGCCCACCGACACCCGCCTGGATTCAGCTTCCTACCACGAAAACATCACGCCCATTCTGGCGGTACTGCGGGATGCCTTCCAGGATCTGGAAGGCCACGCCCTGGAAGTCGGTAGCGGGACCGGTCAGCATGTGGTTGACTTTGCGCGCGAATTCCCCGGGATCACCTGGTGGCCCACCGATATTGACCCGCATCACCTGAAAAGCATCGAGGCCTGGCGGCAGTATGTCTCCCTGCCCAACCTGAACGCACCGGTGCGGCTGGATGCGAGTCAGACTGACTGGGAACTGGGACAATCCAATCGGCCGCCCGGCGATGGCTTTGTAGTCATGGTGTGTATCAACGTGGTGCACATCTCCCCATGGGCCACCACGGCGGGCCTGCTCAGGAATGCCGGCAAGTATTTGATGCCAGGCGGCCTGCTCTACCTCTATGGCCCCTACTCCCGCGATGGGAGGCATACCGCGCCCAGCAACCAGCGGTTTGACCAGTATTTGCGGACGCAGAACCCGGCCTGGGGCGTGCGGGACATCGCCGACATCGAAACTGCGGGGCGGGAACATGGGCTTTCCCTGCAATCCGTGATCGACATGCCGGTGAACAATGTCTCCATCATCATGGAGCGAGTGTATGACGGAGGGCCGTAAAATCCATCTCTCGGCTCCCTCACCACGGCCATGGATTCCCGCGTGCGCGGGAATGACGCTCCTGGTGACCACATTGCGGGGGCTGGCCTGATCAACGTGCCATAAGGTCGCCCTGAACACCACCCGGCATGGTTGAACATCCGGTGGCAATCGTGCATACCTTAGCTTTCGCTTATTTTGCCCAAGTTTACAGGAAGCGCCAGCATGCCCCCCCATTACGATCCGGCCCGTTTCGAACGGATCCGCTGGACCATCTACAGCGTCCTCATCGCCGCCTACATGCTGGTGTTCTTCCACCGCTTTGCACCGGCGATGGTCTCCAGCGAACTGAGTGCCGCGTTCGGCGTGACGGCGGCGGCCCTGGGATCGTTATCGGCCATGTATTTCTACATCTATACCGCCATGCAGATCCCCGCCGGGGTGCTGGCGGACACCCTGGGGTCCCGCTATGCCGTCACCCTGGGCAATCTGGTGGCCGGCAGCGGTTCCATCGTCTTCGGGCTGGCGGATACCCTGGCCACCGCCAGCGTGGGCCGTTTCCTGGTGGGCCTGGGGGTCTCGGTGGTCTTCGTCGGTCTCATGAAGAGCAACACCGTCTGGTTCAGCGAGCGCAAGTACGGCAGCATCAGCGGACTCACCCTGCTGCTGGGCAATCTGGGCGCCATTGCCGCCACCGGCCCCCTGGCCCTGATGCTGCTCTACGTGGAATGGCGCAGCCTGTTCGTGGCTCTGGGGATCGTCGCCATTGTCCTCGCCCTGCTCTCCTGGTGGCTGGTCAGGGACCGTCCCGAACAACTGGGCTTTCCCTCGGTGCGGGAGATGGAAGGCTTGCCGCCCCATGCCCCCAGAAAACAGCACTGGATCAAGGATCTGCGGGCCGTGCTGGCCAACCGCCGGCTGTGGCCGGGGTTTGTCTATGACTTCGGCATCACCGGCAGCCTGTTCGGCATGCTGGGACTCTGGGCCATCCCCCTGTTGCGGGACGTGCACGGCCTGAGCCGGGGAGATGCCTCGGTCTACACCACCGTGGCCACGGTCGCCTTTGCCGTCGGCTGCCTGCTGGCGGGCAGTTTCTCCGACCGCCTGGGTCGGCGCCGTCCCGTGTTGCAGGCCGGCGCCCTGGTCTACCTGACCGTCTGTCTGGGCCTGCTGTTCCTGCCCTGGGGTCCGGGGGCCTCCGGGCTGACCCTGTTCACCCTCATGGGTCTGAGCGCCGGCTGTTTCGTGGTGGCCTACGCCCATGCCAAGGAAGTGGCGGACCCGGCCCTCTCGGGCATGGCCATCGCCCTGGTCAATACCGGCCTGTTCCTGGGGGCCGCTCTGTTCCAGCCCCTGTTCGGCTGGGCCATGGACCTGGGCTGGGAGGGCCTGATGAGCGGCGGCGTCCCCGTGTACACGGCGGCCGATTACCAGCGCGGGCTGTGGCTGCTCACCGGCTTTGCCGCCCTGGCTGTCATCGCCTCCTGGCGACTGGTGGAAACCGGCTGTCGGAACATGACCCTGGCCGCGCCGCGCACCTGATCCGGAGATCGACATTCCAGTGCTCATGGAAATACTGCGCGGGCCACCTTCCGTCACTGGATTCCCGCTTGCGCGGGAATGACGTGATCGAAAATCTTGAAGAGAGCAGAAGTCCAGCCAGCCCGTCATTGGATTCCCGCTTATGCGGGAATGACGTGATCGAAACATCTTGAAGAACAACTGACGGCGAGACACACCCACCCCCGAACCAAAGGAAACCACCATGCTCAAGCGGATTGCAATCATTGCCAGTGTATTCTTCCTGCTGGCAGGCCAGGCCCTGGCGATGAACATCACCTCATCGGACATGGAGCGGTTCATCAGCACCTTTGAACAGCTCATACCCCATATCGATGACCATGAGTTTGATGACGATGATGACGACGATGACGATCTGAATTTCCTGGACATCGACACCATGAAAAGCGAGTTCATGGAAATCCTTGCCGACAACCGGGAAGCCGAGAACATCATCCGTCGCAACGGCTATGCCTCGGTGTCTACCTTCGCGGAACAGTCCGCCTATATCACGCGGGCCTACATCGCCCATATCGGCATGATCAGTATTGACGAGTTCCAGACCGCCCTGCAGGACATGCCCGCCGAAGAGCGCAAGGCCCTGATGGCCATGCCCTTCTTCCAGACCTTCCATGACACCCGGGCACGCTTCGCCGCGGTGCCCGCCGCCCAGATCCGCGCCATCCTGCCCTACCTGGATCAACTCAACGCGCTGTTTGAAATGGAAGAGGACGACCTGGACTGAGCACCCTGGCCTGAAACCGAACACTATCGCCCCGACCGAACCGCACCCGGCGCCGGGTGCCAAGGGACGATAATGCTCAGCGCCCTCTATCTGCCACCGCCTTCAGGACTCATGGCGTCCGACCCGGGCAGCACTCGCACCGGCCGAAACCCGTCTTCCCCCATGCCCATCATGCCCCCCGAGCTTCTGGCGGCTGAACGAACATCCGCTTCAGACCTGAGCCAACTACCTCCACGGGATATCATCAGCGTGCAGGAAGCGCTCTCCCTCAGCGGGCTGCCATCCGTCGGCATCAGCTCAACATTGCCGGAGGAGCAATCGCGGGTCCATTCCATGACATTGCCACTCATGTCATACAGGCCGAAGGCGTTGGCGGCCTTGGCCGCAACGGGATGCGTTCGGCCGTCACTGTTGCATCGATACCAGGCCACCTCGTCGACTTGATTGCTCCCGCAGTAGCGCAACTCGGTACCGGCTCGGCAGGCGTATTCCCACTCCGCGGAACTGGGTAGCCGATACTCGTGGCCGGTCTTCCTGCTCAGGTGATAGAGAAACACCTCGGCATCACGATGCGAAACACTATCGACCGGACAATCGGGGCAATCCTTGAAGCGGGAACGCTCCTCATCCATCAAGGCAGACCATTGCGCCTGGGTGATCGGCGTTTTAGCCATGGCAAAGGGTCGCGCGATGGTGATCCTGATCCGTGGCCAGTCGTGCTCCGTGCGGCCGGGATCGGACTCGGGAGCACCCATGAGGAAACTGCCGGCCGGAATCACCACCATCTCCGGACATTCCGGGCAATCCCGGAAATATTCGAAATTGGTTCCCGCCTGACTGGAGGGCGACGGACTGGCCTTCTGCTGGGCTTCCAACTGCCCGCTGAACGCCGGCGAACGCAGCAGATTGGGGTGATACTCATAGACCCAGGTCACGGTGCCGCGACCAGACCAGCCATTGGCCCGTATTTCAACGGTGAACTGATCACCCGGGCAGCCCTGGTCAGGCCACCGAATCGTGGCTTCTCCCTGGGGGTTGCCGATGGAATCCGGGTTGTCTGGAGAAAACCTGCCGGTCGCCGCGCGACCACGATCCGAGACCGGCCGGCTACCGGACCGGTATTGAGCGCTAACGGCGAAACCGCCCGACCGAGGGTCCGTCCCTGGCGACGCCCCGCTCAGGTATTCCACGCCGCTACCGGCGTCGATCACCCGAATTCGACCGTCCCAGGCGCTTCCGTTGAAGACATAACGCGGCGGTTCGTCCCAGTTCATGTCGAAGGCGAGGCCAACCTGACGCAAGTAGCCTTGACTGGACTGTTTAACCTGCGCCCGATCAACAGCACCATCAGATCGAAGACTGAAAGAGAATGTCCTTTGATGGCTATCGCGATTCTGTCCCGAGCGTTCTTCGGCGGAAACCATCACCCAGCCCGGAACGCCGTCGAGCGTGAGCGTTTCACCGTGCTGCGTTGCCCGCTCGGAAATCGACGCGGCCAAGGAAGTTTCCGCCGGATCAAAGCTCGCCAGCAGTTGCGCCAGGGCGCGAAGTTCATTGATACGGGAGGACAGGTAAGGCGCCTCAGTCGAACGGGCGACAAGCGCTTCCACCATGATCCGATCGGCACCGAGCAGGTCGATATCATAAGATCGCAACTCCAGTGCCAACTGACTGAAACGCTCCGGCAGCCGATCCCAACCACGGAGGGCTCTGACGGTAAGTTGACCCCTGGCTGCAAGGTCCACCAGCTCTGCCGGCAGATCGGCCTGTCGGGTCTCGGCGCCTTTTTCCCTCGCCGTCACTTCGGCTCGCTCCGTACCGACAGCAGTTTCAATTTCCTGCCCGAATGCACTTGCGGCCAGCCACAACATAGCCAGCGTGATAGCCATCATCATTCGGCAACGGGCGCGATGGCATGCCTTGAACCGGGTCATCATTGATTCTCCCTACGTATGCCGATACTGGGCGCGCAAATCTCGTGCCCTGTCAGTGCCGAAGCCCCTGCCCCAGGGCCTGTATGGCCCCACCCACCAGTTCCACCGCGCCCAGCGTATCCATGCCGGTCATCTGTCGTACCTCCTTGTCGGCGGCGATGGGATCCATCACCGCCCGGTTCATCGCCCGAGACAAACCCCGGTAAAAATCCAGCGACTCCTGGGCGGCCTGACGTTGCCCCGCGTCGGGCGCTTGCCGCACCCGTGACTGCAGCAACGGGATCACCTTGGAATCGATATCCTTGGCGGTGCCGCGGTAGATCTCGAAGTTCTGGTTGTCCGTCCCCATGCCGGTGAAACGGCGCATCTCGTGTGCCTTGTGCACGGTCACGCCGCCTGCCTGGGCCGCATGCCGTGGGTTGATGACCGAATTCGGGTCCACCCCGGAACGCACGATGTCACGCACATGCAGCCATGCCGTGTCCTGGTAGGCCTCGGCATGGGCACTGCTGGTGACCATCTGCCAGGAACCCTGCGCGGTTCTCCCTCCGGCATTGCGGGCGTAGACCCGATTGAAACGTCCCTGTACGAAGGCGTTGGCCTCGGCCAGGCTCAGTTGCTGCGCCTGCCCGGTGGCGGGATCGACCCGCCGCAGATGGCTGGCATCGCCCGTGAAACGCATCGCCAGGTCCAGGTCCATGCCTGGCGAGCTATTGCCCGCGTTGCGGATGGGTCGAAACTGCAGGGCATCGGGGGCAATCCCCTGGGCCTGCAGGTCGGCACGCAGATCCCTGACCACCTGGCGGGTGTGCAACCGATCGGTGAAGTTGTAGTCCCTTTGGGCCAGTGGATCGGCGCCCCGCTTCATCCAGAGCTTGGCGTGGGGGGCGTGCTTGATGGCGGCAGTGGTGTCCATTAGCGCCCGGTTGGCATCGGTCCAGGTGCGGGTCCGCCACATCAGGTCACCGCTGTAGCGCACGCCATCCACTTCGATATACCCCTGCTGTCGCATGCTCCGTTCAAGGCGGCGGACTTGCGCGAACTGGGCCTGGTGCTGCTCCGCCAGGGCGCGGCCCGCGGCCCGCTCCTCGCGGAAATTCACCTTGCGCTGGGCCTCGCGCCAGGCCTCCCGGCGGGCCTGCCGATGGGAAGCCTGGATCTGCCCCTGTACGTTCAGGGCGGCCTGGGTGGCGGTCTGGACCACCTTGCGTTGCACATAGGTGGAGGCCACGCGCCGGGCGGCGCCCTCGACGCCACCGGCCTGGTAGCCTTCATAGGCGGTCAGGGCATAGTCCGCCTTGGGCGACCAGTAACGCAGGGAGGTGAGCGCCGCGCCCCGGATGGCGCCGTGAACATCACCCTGCTCCGCATAACCGGCGATGCCGCCGCTGGTGATGCCATAGGCCACCGACAGCACGCCGCCTCCGCTGACGAAGGGCGTGGCATACATGGCGTAGGTGGCCGCCTGCTGATAATTCTCCAGGATGTCCACCGCCAGTTGAGCCCAGGCCTCATCCTCCTGGGCGGCGGCACGCTGCTGTTCCGCCCGCGCCTGCAGGTTCCTGGCCACCACATGCCCCACCTGCACCTGCCGCTCCAGATCCATCCCGGTATCCCGCAACTGGCGATCCACCCAGTCCCTCAGGTCGCGGCGTTCTTCCGGCGGCAGGGTATCCACCATGTGCTCGATGCGGTCCAGATTGCGCCGTGACCGCTCCACCCGGGCCGCCATCTCCCGCCCCTGCGCCAGCATCTGCTCCTTGACCAGCTGATCCCAGGCAGTGGGAGTGCGGACGAAATTGCCCGTCCGCAGGGTGGTGATGGCATCCCGCTCTCCCTGCAGATCGGCCCGCTTGATGGTGAGTTGATGGGCCAGAAACCGGCGTTCATCCTCATTGCCGCTGCCGCGCATGGCCTGTTCCAGGCGCTGGATGTCGCCCTGCAGCCAGCCGATGTTGTTCTCGTGAAAGCGCACCCGGGCCTGCAGCGGATCATCCTCCGCCGGGGCCGATGATCCCTCCGGCGCCACCGGGATGTCGATACGCGCCACATCCAGATCACCCACGCCGAAGAGATTGCCCACCGGCAGGCTGTGATCCGTTGGTAACAGGCGCAGGCGGCCCGCCGCCACCAATTCACGCACCGTGAGATATTCGTTCTCATTGTTCGAGGGGAATCCTGGTATCACCTCGGGCATGAGCACACGGCACTCGATACAAGGCGCCACTTCTCCCACCTCATCAATGGGCTGGGGCAGCAGATCCAGGGGTGCGCCGGGCTCCAGCACGACCCTTGCCGTGGGCAGCCAGGATGCCGGGGCCTGCTCAAGACGGGCATCGCGCAGGCCGTATTCACCATGACTGCCGTATCCGTGCTCGGCCCAGCGCTCGTGCATGAAGGTGGGCGTCCAGTGATAACGCCCGCTGCGCAGGATCTCCATCAGATCCCGTAACTCGTGTAATCCGGCTTCCTGTATCCGCCGTATGTCGTGGCGACGTTCCACCTCCAGCACGCCTTGCAGGCCGGCCATCTGCTCTGCAAGCCATTCCAGGGTCTGCTGCCGGTATTGGGTGTATTCCAGCGCGATATCGGGAAAACGTGAATCCGTACCGTCCCCACCCCCATCGGGGCCGAGGCGTAGATGCCCCATCATCGCCTCCAGTTCAAACAGCTGATGGCGCTGAATCTGATCACGCAATCCCCCCGCATTGCCGATCACCGCCCAGTTCGGCACCTGGATCAGGAGGATGCGCGGATCTTCATCCCCACCCGGCTGGATCAGATAGTTCACCAGCTCAATGCCGTACAGCCACGGATAGGGCCAGCGCAGGGCGGGACGGCCATCCACCGTGGTCTGCGTCAGCCCGGTCATGGCATCGTCATACCGCCCCTGCATCCGGTGGGTCCGGACCCAGTCACCGGCGTCCGGGCTCATGAAATGGGGAATCATCCATTCATCAATCCACTGCCATCCGGCCCAGCGCCCCTGCACGATTGTCTCCGCCGGCACCGGATCGTGGATCACGAAGGCCAGCATCAGCGGCGCGGTGATCTGGTCCCGGGAAATGGAACCATCCCATCGCAAATGGCGATGTTCAAAGGCGTAGTGAAACACCGTCTTCAGTTCACCGAAGTCCTCGTGACGGGGGCAACCGCCGGCAAACCCACAGGCCGTCTCCGCCGACCAGCCGGGACGGGGGACGTGACGGACCTCGGCGGGCGGGGCCAGGGATTTCACCAGCTCGACAGCCTGCCGGGTTCTGGCCCGGGCACGCGCCTGTTCCCGCCGCACATCGGGTGGATCGCCCAGGGCATCAATGGCCGCCACCAGCTGTTCCATGTGCCGCTTCACGTCACCGATACGGGCATTGAGCAACCCCACCCGATGCATGGCCGCGGCAATGTCTGCGTCCTCGCCGTAGGCCATGGCCAGTTCCACGGCAAAATCTGCCTCGTCCAGGCCCTCCAGCAGCGCCGCCATTTCCTGCTGCGCGGCCAGAAACTCCATCAGCAAGGGGTTGAGGGCCTGCAGCCAGGCCAGCACGGTCTCACTGGGATGCTCGAACAACGGTGCCCAGAGACGGCTGAAGGCCGCCTCATCGGCTTCCGACAGAACGCCGTAAAGCATGCGCATGCCCTGCATGGCAAAGATCACCTGCCCTGCCCAGTAGGTATCCCCCAGGGTATTGACGCCCTGGGCCAGGTCGGCGCGGATCAACCCCGCGGGCGGGGCGGGTACGCTGGGGGGCGGCGCAGCAGCGACATCCGGGGTGTCCTTCTCCGGTGGGAACAGCAACTCACGGGTGGCCCGGGCATCCAGACGCAGCGGAGGGTCAAAACCCTCCGGACGTTCCAGCCGGTCCAGCATCGCCGCCTCCATGGGGTCCTGGGCGAACAGAACGGCACCGAACCCCCCGCCCGGCATCGAGGCCGGGGCCTTTTCGAGAGATTCCCAGTCCTCCAGGGTCCAGGTCTGTTCGATATCCAGCGCACCCGCCAGCGCGGAGTCGGCGCCGGATGCTTCCATGCTCAGGGTCGTGATACGACCCATCAGGGCCTGCAGGTCCCTGAGATGGCCCAGTTGATCCGCCGACAAGGACAGGCGCCCACTATCGGCATCCTCAACCCAGCGATCAACCTGCGCCTGATCCGCCGCCAGCAGGTCCAGCGAACGGCCATGCAGCGCCATCACCAGACCCTGATGGGCATCCGGCAACAGCCCCCAGGCCCGCAGGGCGCGCACGGTCAGCTTGCCCTGGGCCGCCAGCGTCTGCAGTTCCGGGGCCAGAGCCGGTGTGTCGGCCCTCGCGGGCGCAGTGCACTCCAGGAGCAGGGACAGGGTGCAGGCACCCATCATGCCGACAACAAGCCGTGACATTCCGCGGCGCCGGGACAGCAACAGGGTGTTCATGCCCATCCTCATTTCCCCCTGCCGGCTCGCAGCCGGGCAATGACCCCTTCCGCCTCCGCTTCCTTTCCGGGGGGGACCGGTACCACCACGTTCTGCTGGTCACGATAGACATACACCCCTCGACCACTGCTCACCCCGCGCAATCCGGAATACGTCAGCTCGATCCGGGCAGGACGGCCCTGCTTGCCCCTCTGCAATCGCGCCGACTCAAGCCGTGAGCCCAGTCCCGACCAATGGTGGGCCTGATGGCCGATGCAGACACCCTCCAGCCCCAGCCAGACCTGCGGTAACGCCTGTAACAGACGTCGACGGGTCCACAGGGGCATGAGCAACACGATCAGTGCAAGCAGCACCACCATGCCCGTCAGCACCCCCGCCACCACCAGACCCGCTCCCCGGTCCGGCGCAAACAGCACAAACCCCAGGCCCACCACCACGGCCATCACCGCCACCATCACCAGCCTGGCCAGCTTCTCCCCCCGGCTGCGCCGCATGTCCCTCTGCACGAAATCCCGCCACTGTTCGGGTGCCAGTTGCCAATGGGCCAGCAAACCCTCACCGGCCATGAGTCGCCTGAGCCAGGCGTACTGCCGACCGAAGATCAGGGCCGTGACAAGACCGGTCAATGCCAGCATGCCCCCGATCACGATCAGGGCGTAGACCGCGTCCGGCGCCGAACGCTGCGATAGCCACAGGCTCACCAGGGTCAGCGGCAGGAAAAAAAACAGCAGGCCCAGTCCCGCCCGCATGCCCCTGGCCAAATTGCTGGCCTGGGCAGGCGATTCACGAACCGGCAGCGCGAGCATCACCACCAGGACGATGCCCATGCACGCCCAGAGCAGCGGAACACTCCGGAAAGGATGGGCCTGCGCCGGGGGTATGTCACCCAGATGCTGTAGCGGATCCACCCATTGCAGGCGGTAGAAATCCAGCGACTCCCCGTCCCGCAGGGCCAGATGCACCCAGCCGCGCGGAGGATCGGTGACGGGCACCCGGTCCGGTGCCATCCAGGTCCGGTCGCCATCGAAACCCGTTAGCTCTCGACTCCACTCACCAGCCTCGACCTCCAGCATCGCCCCGCCGACCTGGTTCTGGATGAACTCCGCCATCGGCATGAAGGGACGCGACTGCCGGGACTGCTCGATCACGGCGGAAGACAGAAATGGCGACGCCCGCTGCCGGGGGGCATATTGCTGCTCGTGCAACTGTCCCCAGGCAACCGGCTCCACCGTCACCAGGGTGGCGGCGGGATACCACCAGAGCATGACGCCCAGAGCCAGAAGCATGGCAACGATCAGACTGCGAAACACAAGCAACATGTGGATGGCCGGCCTCAATGTGTAGGGGTGATGTCCCGCCAGGTGCCATGCACCGGGTCCAGTTCGTGAAGACCGTCGAGGGTACCCAGATAGACCCGGCCTCCCGCGGCAGTCAGTGCGTAAGGCGGCGGCCCAGGCGGTGCGTAGGCATTGCGTTCCACCCAGGTGCCATCCTCCCGACGCCGCAGGCGCACCAGACGATCGTCCTCGGTCAGCGCCAGCTCCGTGCCATCGGCCAGGGTCACGGCTTCCACGTACAGAGGGTGTCGGATGGCGTCGTCGCGCCAGCGATCCTCGCCGGGTGCCAGCGAAAACACCGTGACCTGGCGACGAGTCCAGAACGTCCCGTCGGCATCCAGTCCCGGTGCCCCACGCTCAAGCTGGGCAAACCGGCTGTGCCCCCAAGGCTCACCGGGCCGCAGCCACACCAGGTCATTGGGACCCCAGGCCACCCCATGCCCCCCCGGCAGCCACCGCAAATCCCGTAGCTGATGGCCCAGAGCCCCACCGACCTCGACCGGCGTCCAGCGATCCTGTTCCGGATCCAGGCGGTGGAGCTGGCCGGTGTCGGCATGTATCCCGTACACGACACCCTCCGGGCCGGTGCGCAGGGCACGTACCCCCCCCGGCCCCGGCCATCCCGATGCCGACATCCGCCATTCCCCGGTCCGGCTGTCCAGACGCCGGGGCGGATGCCGTGGACTGCCCAGATAAAGGCGGCCCACGGCATCCACGGCCAGGGACACCGACCCATCGGTGAGGGGAAACGGCGTTTCGATCCGTTGCCAGTCCGCACCGGGATGCGGGCGCCGGTACAACCGATCGCCCATGAGAACGAATAGCCCGCCCGACCCCACCGACGCCACCTGGTGGACGATCAGATCAGCCCCGAAACGGGCCCGCACCCACTCCTCGCCCTGTCGACGGTACAGCCGTCCCTCCCGGGTCCCGGCCCAGGCGCGGCCCGCCCCGTCGAAGGCCAGGCTGAGCACGGGGATACCCGCCAATTCAGGCACCTCCCGCCAGCTGTCGCCGCCATCCCACGACTCCCGGACCCCGTCGCCGACACCGGCCAGCACCCGGCTGCCATCGGCGGACACCGCCAGGGCGGTTACCTTCACGGCTTGCAGACCCGACAGGCGCTGCCAGCGGACCTCGCCGGGGCGCAGACGGTAAAGGCCGCCACCATAGGTTCCAGCATGGAGGGTGCCGTCGTCCGCCAGCACCAAAGCCAGCACGTTGCCGTTGCCCAGACCGAACCCGACGGGCTGCCAGGCATCACTGCCGGGCTTGAGCCGCAGGACACCCGCGCCCATGCCGGCGCCATACAGGGCACCGTCTCCGGCGATGACGAACTGTTGCAGGGGCTGATCCGGAAGGCCCCGGACCTGCGGCGGGGAGAACCGGCCATCCGATAACCGCTGCGGCCCCTGGCCGAAGGGCCGGACCACGCAGCGAGCGCCGTGACAGGCCAGCGCGCCGGTGGGCTGATCGCTGAGTCGTTGCCACCCGGTCTGGTCGGATGGGCGCTGGTAGAGGCCGGTGCGTGTGCCGAGGATCAGCGAACGGTGGCTCTCGGCCAGAGCCACCGGTAGCGCATCGGGCGCACCGGCGACGCGCCGGAACCGCCAGTCCGGTCCGCAGGCCCGATACAAACCGCCGGCCTGGCTGGTCAGCACCGACACGCAGCCGGTGGATTCCGGCAGGATGCTCAGTATCGGCTGCGCCTGAACGGCACCGGCACAGAGGAGCAGCATGGACAGCATCGCCAGGCGCAGGGCGGTGACCGGATACCGGAGAGGCACCGAGGCGGTTGGAAAGACCATGTGCAAACGGAACGCTCCCAGGGTCGGAAAAGCATCATGAAGGTCCGAGGCCATACTGCCCCGCCCAGGCTGCGTGCGAAAGTCGACCATCTGTCGTCTTTTGGTGCGCGCGGAAAGGCGCCCCCCTCTCCCGCCAAGGAAGGGCACCTGACCGGCTATACTGGAACCGACGCAACGGGCACACGACTGGAAGAGGAAAACCCAATGCATTTTCGGCAACTGTTCGAACCGGATTCTTCCACCTTCACCTACCTGCTGGCCTGTCCCGACACCGGTGTCACGGCCCTCATCGACCCGGTGCTGGAAACGGTGGACAGGGACCTGGAGGTCCTGCAGTCCATGGGGCTGACCCTGGATTACGCGGTGGAAACCCACATCCACGCCGATCACATCACCGGGGCGCGGCGACTTAAACAACTCACCGGCTGCCGGATCGCGGGACCGGCCCTGGACGCGCTGCCCTGCCGAGACCTAGGGCTGCGGGAAGGGGAATCCTTCCAGGTGGGCGGCATCACCCTCCACCCCCTGTTCACCCCCGGACATACCGACACCCATCACGCCTATCTGCTGGATCATCACGGCCTCAAGCTCCTGTTCTCGGGAGATGCCCTGCTGATCGAGAGCTGCGGACGCACTGATTTCCAGTCCGGTGATGCTCATGTGCTGTATCGCAGCATCCATGACAAGTTCTTCACCCTGCCCGACGAGACCTTGGTCTATCCCGCCCATGACTACGAAGACCGGCGCATCACCACCATCGCCCAGGAAAAGCTGCGCAACCCCCGGCTGGGCAAGGGCCGCACGGAGGCGGAGTTCGTGAAGATCATGCACGAGATGGACCTGCCCTACCCCCGCAAGATCGATTTCGCGCTGCCCGGCAACGAACAGTGCGGCGCCTGCCCGGACAATGTGCCGGAACAGATGCGCGCCCTGTGCGAGGCAAGCCGGCAGGGATAGCAGGGAGAGAGGGACAGGGCCACCGGATGATAGGCAGTGCTCAAGCAGGCGAGGCCGCGACGGATGACACGCGGACGACAGCCGGCAGGCCGGGATTTACCTACACTGGCCGCTGACTTCCCAGTCCATCCTTGCTGCCACGGCATGTGCCGTCCGGGAGACATGATCCGATGCCCGTCCTGCCCCTGATCCTTGCCCGAAACCTCGTCGGGACCCTGGCACTGCTGGTGCTCCTGCTCCTGCCAACCATGGCAACAGCCTCCAACGACATCGAAAAACGGATCTACGAGCAGTCCTACGGGGACGTCAAGGCGGCCTTTGATGAGGTCAAGTCCCGGGTGGATTACGCGGCTACCCAGATGGAGCGATTCCAGCAGGCCATCGACGGTTGGCGGCGAGCCACCACGCGCGAAGCCCAGGACAAAAACATCCAGGGCGTGGAAGACCTGCTGCAGGATCTCAACCAGGATGCCATCGACAAGCTGCTGGCACTGGGACTTGGGGAAGAAGGCTTCAAGGCCCTGAGTCAGTTCCAGGACACCCTCGGATTCAGGATTTCCGACCAAGTGGACCTGCTCTCCTGGTTTCGCAGCAACCGCTCCGAGGCCTTTGGTCATATGTACCGGCTGAGCGAACTGGAACGCACCTACCGGGACAGTGCCGCGGTCAGGCATCTGCGCACGGCCAAGGCGCATCTGGACCGGGGCGAAGCCCACCTGAAGACGGCCGGCGGCATGGTGGAATTCGTCAAGCTGTTCGACCCCACCAGTTCCAACCCGGAAGTCCCCACCGAAAGCCTGCGCCGGATCCGGGACGTACTGACCTACTCGAAAAAATTCACCGATAAGGTTCCGGCGCTCAACGCCATGATCGATTTTTACGTGGAGGCCGCCGATGCCTTCATCGGCGCCCTGGATCGGCTCGATGCACAGATCGCCCAGGCCCGCCAGGGTGCGCTGTGCGGTCAGATGGGCAGGGACAAGGCCGTACAGCGTGCCTTCGAGGCAAGCTGCGGCAGCAACTGCAATTGCGCCGCCTTTCTGGCCGAGGACGATCAGTACCCGGGGCTGAGTCCGATCCGGGTCTGGCAGGGGGTGGAAGACAACAGCCACTTTATCTATCTGGACGAGCGCATGCACGCCCTGGTGGATGGTGGCAGCTTCGCCATCCTTTATGCCTATTACCGGGCCCTGCAAGGCAGCACCGAAGAGCGACACCGCAACATGGTCACACCCGAACGCCTGGTGAGCATCGCCATGGCGATGACCCGGCCCATCACCCAGCAGCACCAGACCTTCAGCCGGTATTTCGAGATCGTTGACGGACCCGGCAGCGATGAATTCCAGAAGGTCCTGGAAAGGACCGGCAAGACCGACGGCCAACGGTTGACCGCCCAGGACGGCACCAGCTATCTGCTGCGCAGCGGCCGGCGGGACGAATTTGCGGCCCTGAACTTCTTCAGTCAGCCCTTCCGGTCCCTGATCAGCCAATGGGTGGAAGCCCATCAGCACCAGATCGTCATACCGGGACAGGTCACTTCAACCGCGCATGATGTACCGCTTGCCGATGTGGTGGTGCGCATCGATGGCCAGACCCAGCCCCTGGAATGCACGCGATCCGGCTGTCGCTTCTCTGCCGTCGTGACCCGGCGCACGCCTTTTACCCTTCACGCAACCGCCAAGGATCACAAGCCCTTCGAACGCGACCACGTGGAGGCCTACGGCACACTGACCGCTCTGCCGATCCGTCTGGAACCCGACCGTCCTCCCGAGGACCGGCCACCGTCGGCATCTCAACCGGACTCCCAGCCCGCAAGCCCGCAACCGGCCGCCGCCACAACCCCGGACGATACCGTGGCGGCACCGACCGCGCCCTCACCCGGGTTGCCGTCCGCCTCCGACCGGGGCGGCGCAAGTGCGGGTGCAGGCACCTCGGCCCAGCGTACCGCGATCCTGACCGCCTCCCTGCAGGGACGGGTGCTTTACGGCAGCCAGGCCACCCTGACCGTCAGCGTCCCCGAACCCCCGCCGCCCGAGCCGGTGGAATGCGTCGAACCCGGACCAGAATCACCCTTTGCGGTTGCCGACGAATCGGGCAACCCGTTCCGCTACTGCGCCGATATCCGGATCGAGGGAATCGATGCAGGAACACGGTCATCCCGGCCTACCGGCCGCCAGCCAGCACCCTATCGTTACGTGTGGCACGGCAGCCCTGACCTTCACTTCGACCAGCCCACCACGGAAAGCCCCCGCACCACCGTGACCTACAATCGCATGGGGCGCGTCCTGGTCTGGGTGCAGATACTCGCTCGCGAAGGCAATACCTGGCGCCTGCACGCCGAGTCCCAGCCCGTGGCGGTGGATGTGGCCGCACCCGAGTTTGCCCTGCAGTTTTCGCGACCGGACGGCCAGGCCAGGATCGGCGACACCGTGCATGCACGGGTCGTCAGCCGCCCCGCCGTCGCGGACGCACTGGTGGATCATCGCTGGATGGAACCCTCTGCCGGTAATCGTCTTGAATACGGCGGCCACACCGCCGAGATCGCCTTCGTGATCCAGGACGAAAAGCCCGTGCAACTGGAAGTCCATGCCCGGGTCCCTCACCACGGCGACACCCTGGCAACGGTTCGCGGCAGTTACACCGGCAGTGGTTATCGGGTGTCCATCTCCGATCCACGTCGGCCCGGCCCACCGGCCCAGGTCTGGGACGCGGCCAGAGGCGGCCTGGCCCCGGTCCCCGAGGGTGCCGTTGTCACCCATGAGGAGGTTTACCTCAGCGCCCACATAGCGCCCGGGACAGCGGATCAGTTCCGCTACCGCTGGCAGGTCAGCCCCTCGGGCGCCCGGCTGTTCAGCCCCGGCGGTCGGGATACGCGGTTTTCGGCCCATGCCGCCGGCACCTATGCCATCGAGCTCTCCGTGCACGATGCCGAAGGAAGAATGCTGGGCAGTACCCGGCGCACCCTCAGCGTCCTGTCAAATACCCCGCCGGATGATGACGACGAACGAGCCCGGCAGATCCAGGCTCACCTGGACAGCATGCGGGACCACGCCCGCGCGGGACGGCTGGATTCCGCCCTGCGGTCCGTCCAGGACGCACTGGCCATTGATCCGGCCCACACCGAGGCCGGTCGTCACCTGCAACGACTCAGCTATCTGCAGGACACCGTTGATCGCGACCTGGCCGAAGCCTCGCGCCTGATGACAAGCCGGCAGGAGGATGAAGCCCGGGCCATCGTCCAGCGGCTGCGCCGGGCCTATCCGGAATACCCGCCGATCCTGGAGCTGAACCATCAGCTCGAACACCTTCCTCCCCGCACGGAAACCGATGATGAGGTGCGGTATTTCACCGCGGGTGAACCGATCACCCTTGACTACGACACGCTGCCCGGCCACCCGCAGGACTGGCTCACCCTGATTGAAAGCAGCCAGCCGGATAACCGTTATGCACAGTGGTTTTATACCCAGGGCCAAACCGCCGGAACAGCCATCTTCAATCCATTGCCGCCGGGTAAGTATGAACTGAGGATCTACCATGACTGGCCCGCGGGAGGCTATGAGGTCCGGCAGCGACACCCCATCGTGGTGCAATGACCTCGGCGGCGGTCGCCGTGGGCGGTGAGGATGCGACGGGACCGCTGCTATCATGTCGGCAGAATCCTCCCGGCAAGGTCTGTGCGCACATGATCAAACACTGGACATGGCTCCTGCTGCTACTACTCCTGGTAGCCGCCACATCCCAGGCCTCCAGCCTGCGTTTCGACGGCGTGCTCATCCGCGAAGGCAGCCCCGCCTGGCTGCTGCTGGAGCACATGGGCGAGCCCCGCTACCGCAGCAGCCAGGAAACCTGCGTGCGGCGGGATCGCCGCGGCTGCCTGGAATGGCGGGCCTCGGAAACCTGGTTCTATCGCCACAATGACCTCAACTACACCATCACCGTCAGCGGCGGGCAGATCCTCAAGATCGAGTGGAGCCGGTTCTGACGCCGGGACGCCAAAGCCCCCCTCTCGTCACTCCCGCGAAGGCGGGAGTCCGGAATTTTCAGGCTGTGAATGGATTCCCGCTTGCGCGGGAATGACGTATTCAGAGCGTCCTTAACCGAAGCCGAAGCCGAAGCCGAAGCCGAAGCCGAAGCCGATCCATCGAAACCCAGGTAGCGTGATGACACGATCACTGACATTTCTTTTCAGCCTGCTCATCGTCTTGATGACGGGGCTCACCGGATGCTTCTCGGCATCGGACTCCGATCCGGGCAGCCGGGCCGGGGCGGACACTTCCCTGATCGTGAAGGATGTCCGGGTCCATGACATGGACGGCCGCCTGGCGTTTCAGGGCGATGTGGACCTGGCGCCGGAGCTGGCCCGCATCAAGCGCGGTGAGCGCGATCCCCATCGCAATGACGGCAGCGTCTTCCAGAACCGGGAAGGCAGGCTGCCGGCCAGGGAAAGGGGGTATTACCGGGAATACGTGGTGAGAACGCCCGGCATCCGACATGCAGGACCCCAGCGCCTGGTGATCGGCCAGGGAGGGGAGGTCTACTATACGGCGGACCATTACCGCACGTTTACAAGGATACGCTGATGCTGCCCGAACAAATCGTGGAGGCCGTCCTGGACGGCACTAAACCCATCCTCGAAGCCCCGCTGGAGGGGGAGATGGAGGCCCTGATGGAGGCCCTGCGGGCCCGCGGCCTCCGTGCGGTGCGGGTAGACCGGGCACCAGTATTCGACAAAGACACCCTGCTGCATGCCCTCTATCAGAGTTGCGCCCTGCCCGCCTGGTTCGGCTTCAACTGGGATGCCCTGGCCGATACCCTCGGCGATGACGACATCCATGAAGCAAAGTCGGTGGTCCTGGTGTTCGGATATTTCTCCACCCTCCGGCAGAGAAGCCCCGACACCTGCGACACCTTCCTGGACATTCTGGCGGAAGCCACCGACCTGCCTCACAGCTGGGTCAGGCAGGCATTGCTGCTGAATTGACCGGCAAGCTCACCCCTCCAGCCGGGCCGCCAGGGGTCGGTACTGAAGGGCGTAGAACATCTCCAGGTAGCGCCGGGTCTCCGCCCGCTCCAGGTTGGTGACGTATTTCCAGAAGCCGTAGATCCGCGACAGGGTCATCATGCGCTCGGCGTAGAGTTTCCAGGTGTAGCGGGCCTCCACCCGACGTATGCCGGCCTCGGAGATCCGCGCCCAGTGACCGGGGTCTTCGGCGCATCGCTGGAAGAACTCCAGCAGGGTCCGCGCCGCCTCGTCGCCGTGGTTGGGGTCGATGTGGTAACCGGAACGGCCGTCTTCGATGATCTCCAGGGGGCCACCATAGAGGGTGGCGAAGGTGGGCAGGCCGGAGACCATGGCCTCGATCACCGTCAGGCCGAAGGCCTCGAACAGGGCCGGTTGCACGAACACGCCCTTGCGGTCGGCGATGAAGCGGTACAACTCGCCGGACAGCACCTTGTCCAGACGCACCCCCAGCCACCGCACCTGGCCTTCCAGTCCGTGTTCGTCGAACAAGTGGTGCATGTGGGCGATCTGCTCCTGCTCTTCC
Source organism: Ectothiorhodospira lacustris (assembly GCF_022227785.1). Lineage (NCBI taxonomy): Bacteria > Pseudomonadati > Pseudomonadota > Gammaproteobacteria > Chromatiales > Ectothiorhodospiraceae > Ectothiorhodospira > Ectothiorhodospira lacustris. The sequence continues at coordinate 56,336 of NZ_JAJNQM010000001.1, forward strand.
CGGTCCGATGAGCGGGCGCCATCCACATAGCCGGCGATCACCACCAGGTTGGCCTTCTCCCGCAGGTCGGGGTTGTTGGCGTACCAGGACACCAGCCCGGTGATGTTCTTGATGCGATCCAGACGGGCCATGGTGAAGATCACCGGCTTGTCCGGATCCGCCAACACCCCACGCCCTTCCGGATGGGGGCCGCCGAAGAGCATCTCCCCCAGCTCCTCGTGCAGACCCCGAATGCGTCGCTCGGTTTCCTGATGGGAGAAGTAGACCTCCGAATCCGCCCCCGGGGAGACGATGTTGAAACGGGGGTCGAAGACATCCACGCCCTTCACCACCCGGTAGAGGTCGGGCAGAGTGAAGGCGTCATAGCTCTCGTACTGACCGATGGCATGGTCGGTGCCGGCGATCTCCTGGTAGGTACTGGTGATGATGAAATCCGCCGCGTTCATGGCGATCAGGTCGGCGGTGAACTGACAGGAGAAGTGGTACTGCTCTTCGTTGTCCTTCCAGTACAGGTCCGAGTAGAGGTACTTGGTCTTTTCCAGGGCATGGGCGATGTTGCACTGGGTGACCTGCATGCGCGCGGACAGTAGGGTGGCCACCAGGTTGCCGTCGGAGTAATTGCCCACGATCAGGTCCGGGCGGCCGCCCAGTTCGGCCTTGACCCGGGTCTCCACGTCATCGGCATAGCGTTCCAGATAGGGCCAGATCTCGAAGCGGGAGATCCACTGGGACATCACTTCGCCGTCGCGGCTACGGAAGGGCACCCGCAGGATCTTGGCATTCTGGGTGCCGGAGATGGCCTCCTCCGGCTGGTCGCAGGTGGTGCCCCGGGCTTCGGGAATCAGCCGGGTCATCACCAGGATGCGGGGCTGGATGTCCAGGCCTTGCTCTTCCAGGCGTCGGTGCATCTCCCGCTCCAGGGCGCGCACCTGGTCGAGGATGTAGACCACTTGCCCCCCGGTGTCCGGCAGCCCCAGCACGTTGGCTTGGCCGAAAAAGCCATGGGGCGACATGATCAGCATGCTGAAGATCATGGGGATACGGGCCAGGAAGCGCTCCAGGGTCTCCGGTGACGGGGCTTCCAGCAGATCCGAAAGCAACCGCAGGCTCTCCAGCACCCGGCCCACGTCCTTGCCCCAGCCGGGCTCCAGGCCCAGGACCTGCAGGGCGTGGGCCACTTCCGTCCAGGGGACGTCGTGGCTGCGTGTCTGCAACCGTTTTTCGGCAGCGCGGATGGCGGAGCGCAAGGCATCCACGTCCCTCAGGCGGTCATTGATCATCAGTTGCTGGCCGTTGCTGCGGTGTTCGCGCAGGAACAGGAACAGCTTGTGCAGACCTGCGCCATCCCGGTCGAAGAGCTGACTGGAGAGCTTGCGGTTGAGAAACTCCAGCCCGCGGCCGATGGAGCGGGATTCACGCATGCTGGGGAAATTGCGCTGGAAGGCGCCGATGTCGAACTCGAGGGGCTTGTCATGGAGCCGATGGGGACTGACCAGGTGTTCCTTGAAGGCGAGGAACTCACTGACGGTCAGGGGTTCCACCGCCAGTTCGTCGGCATGGATGCGTAGGTACCACCAACGGCCCACCCGGGGGCGCACGGAAAGGCAGACCCAGGGCGCGGCGATGACGGCCTCCTGGACATCCTCCACCAGTTGCACCAGCGGACTGTGCTCCGGCGGCGGCTCGGCATGTTCAGCCGCCAGAGTCCGGTATTCATCCTGAAGGTCGGAGCGCAGGACGAAGGCCCGTCCCATGCCCTGAAACCGCCGCAGCAGCAGGTAGGAAAATTCCCGATGAGTCGTAATGTCGTTGCGTAGGGATTCCAGCATGTATGCCCCCTTAGATTTGTGCCATCCACCAGACGGATGTTATTGTACAAAAACACTTTGTGCAAAAAGATACGCCCATGGCCATGGTGCAAACCGACCCCCACACCTCCGCTTCTCCCGCCGGCAGCGATGACCGGGTGCAACATGTCATTCGGCATCTGCGGGTGCTGTTTCGTTCCCTGCAGGCCCATTCCCGGCGCATCAGCACCGACTGCGGGGTGAGTGCGGCCCAGCTCTGGGCACTGTGGGAAATGCACCTGGAGCCGGGCCTGAACGTGAGCGACCTGTCCCAGCGCCTGTCCATCCATGCCTCCACCGCATCCAACATGCTGGACAAGCTGGAACGCAAGGGTCTGATGGAGCGCCGTCGGGCGGACAAGGACCAGCGGGTGGTCAGCCTGTATCTGACCGAGTCCGGGCAGACGCTGCTGGACAATGCCCCGGCCCCGGCCCAGGGCGCCCTGAACCGGGCCCTGCGCGCCATGCCGGCGGCGGAACTGGCCCGACTGGAAGCCGGCCTGGGCATCTTGCTGGATACCATGGAGGCCCGCGATGACCAGGCCGCCCTGCGCCCCATCGCCGACGACTGAATCCCCGCCACCCCTTCCGGGAGACCCCATGACCCACGCCAGCATCAATTTCCAGCGACTGCAGCAGGATATCCAGGATCTCTCCGCCATCGGCCGGGATGCCGACCGGGGCATCCATCGCATGGCCTTCAGCGAGGGGGACCTGGCCGGGCGGCGCTGGTTCAAGGAGCGCATCCTGGCCGCCGGCCTGGACTTTTACGAGGACGGCGCCGCCAACCTGTACGGACGCCTGGACTGGGATGGCGGCCGTCCCAGCGTAATGATGGGCTCCCATCTGGACACGGTCCCCGGCGGTGGCCCCTTGGATGGTGCCCTGGGGGTGCTGGTGGGGCTGGAGGTACTGCGCACGGTGCAGGAGGCCGGCGTCGCCCTGCGCCATCCCCTGGAGGTGGTGAACTTCACCGATGAGGAAGGGCGTTTCGGCGGCCTGTTCGGCTCCCAGGCCATGGCGGGGCAACTCAGTCCGGCCCAGATCCACAATGCCCGGGATCTGGACGGCATCAGTCTCACCGAGGCCATGGCGGCCTGGGGTCTGGATGCCAATGCCGCCCTGTTCGCCCGCCGCTCCAAGGAATCCATCCACGCCTACCTGGAGATGCACATCGAGCAGGGGCCGGTGCTGGATCGCGGCGATATCAGCGTCGGCGTGGTGGAGGCCATCACCGGCCTGTTCAAGTGGGAGGCGCAGCTCAAGGGCCAGACCAACCATGCGGGTACCACCCCGATGGACATGCGTAACGACACCTTCCAGGGGCTGGCGGAGTTTGCCGGCGAGATCGACCGCATCCTGGAGGAACACGGCAGCCCCCACAGCCGGGCCACCATCGGCCGGGTGGAGCTGCGCCCAGGCGCCGCCAATACGGTGCCGGGTCACACCAGTTTCTCCCTGGACGTGCGGGACACCGACCCGGACACCCTCAAGGGGCTGTCCGATGCCTTCCGCCGCACCCTGTCCGCCATGGCCCGTCGGCGGGGTCTGATGTTCGAATTCGAAGTGCTCTCGGAACTGCCGCCCCAGCGCTGTGATCCGGGCCTGGTGCAGTTGCTGTCGGACAAGGCGGATGCCCTGGGTTTCCGCCATCTGCGCATGCCCAGCGGCGCCGCCCACGATGCCCAGATCATGTCCTGCATCGCCCGCACCGGCATGGTGTTCGTGCCCAGCCTGGAAGGGCGCAGCCATTCCCCTGCCGAGTGGACCAACTGGGAAGACATTGAACGGGGCGCCAATCTCATGCTGCAGGCGGTGCTGTCGCTGGCGGCCCAGGACACGGAGACACTGCGATGAACGACAAGACCTCCGGCCGCGATCCGGCCTACGACAATATCGACCCGCTGCGTGAGCAGTACCGGGAAACCCTGATCAGCAACCGCGCCCTGGCGCGGGCCCTGGTCTCTCATCACGCAGCCCTGCTGTGCATCGACCTGCAGTACCTGGATGCGGCCCGGGGCTGGGGGGTGTTCGCCGATGCCCAGCGCTCCGGCCTGCCGCCGGAATCCCAGGACTACTACTTCGACCGCCTGGACCGGCTGGTGCTGCCCAATGTACGTCGGCTGCAGGATGGCTTCCGGTCCCTGGGGCTGGAGGTGATCCATACCCGTATCCAGTCCCTGACCCATGACGGGCGTGACCGCGGACCGGGACACAAGCGCCTGGGCCTGCATGCGGCGCCGGGGTCCAAGGAGGCGGAGTTCCTGGAGATGGTGGCACCCCAGGGGGACGAGATCATCATCAACAAGACCGCCAGCGGGGTGTTCACCGCCACCAATCTGGAATACGTGCTGCGCAACCTGGAGGTGACGGCGCTGTTCGTCGTCGGGGTGTACAGCAACGAGTGTGTCTCCACCGCCATCCGGGATGCCTGTGATCTGGGTTTCTACGTCACCCTGATCGAGGACGCCGTGGCCACCGTGACCCCGGAACTGGACCGGGCCACGATTCTCACCATGAAGGACCGCTATGCGCGGGTGATGAGCACGGAGCAGGCACTGGTGGAGATTGCCAAGGTAGAAGGGGCCGCCTGACATGGATATTCCCTCCCCCCCCTCCTCCCTCTCCCTGGGGGAGAGGGGCTTTCAAGATGCATCAGGAGATACGCAACGATGGTAGTCGACGCCCAGCTGCAAAAGCCGCTCAGGCCCAAGGACGGCACCGCCGGCATCGAGCGGCCCAAGGCACTCATGGAAAGCATCGCCGAAGACCCCCGGCACCTGGTGACACTCTCCAGCCGCCATGTGGTCTCATCGCGCCAGTTCGACCGGGATACCCTCACCCAGCTGTTCCGCCTGTCGGCCCAGTACGAGAGTACCCCGGCGCTGATGCATCTACCCCTGCAGGGCAAGATCCTCATCAGTGCCTTCTACGAACCCAGCACCCGCACCCGCCTCTCCTTCGAGAGCGCCTGGCACCGGCTGGGCGGCGACATCATGTCCATCACCGACCCCAAGAGCACGGGCATGGCCAAGGGAGAATCCCTGGCGGACATCGCCGAGATGTTCAACAACTACGGCGACGTGATCGTACTGCGCAGCAACCAGGACCGGGCGATCTACGAGATGCTCGACACCCTGCGCATCCCCATCGTCAATGCCGGCAACGGTATCGACGAGCATCCCACCCAGGCCATGGCGGACCTGTACACCATTTTCAAATGGAGGCCGCAGTTGCTGGACCCGGACCTACCGCCGGACCGGCGGGTCCGGGTCGGGATCATCGGCGTCCCCAACCGCATGCGTACCGTGCGCAGCCTGCTGCTGCTCCTGGCCCGCTTCTCCAGCGCCTTTGAAGAGGTGGTGATCCTCACCGATGAAGCCCGGCCCTTCGATCCGGGCCAGCAGGAAGAACTGGCCGAACAGGGCCTGTCGGTGCGGGTGGCCCAGGACCTCGGCGCCGAGTTGCCCGGTCTGGACGTGGTGTACATCAACGCCATTGCCTGGGTGGGCGACAGCTACGAGGCCATGGGCGCCGACCTCAAGCTCTCCACTGACTCTCCCCTCAAGGCGGGGGCCATCATCCTGCACCCCCTGGCGCGGGGGGAGGAGCTTTCCACGGACCTGGATGACACCTCCCACAACTGGTACTTCGCCCAGGCCCGGGGCGCGGTCTTCATCCGCATGGCCCTGCTCACCTGCATCGTCCGTCGCATCAGCGAAGTGATGGACACCCCCTGATCCCTCCCGCGTGGGGGCCGACCGGCCCTCACGCAGACCTCGAATTCACAGCCTCAAGGAGTTGCCCATGTGTGGTATCGCCGGCGTCATTCATGCCGACCCGCAAAAACCCGTTGACCCCCGAAATCTCGTGGCCATGGCCGCCATCCAGCACCATCGCGGCCCCGACGGCTTCGGTTACAAGGTGCAGGACGATCGCGGCGTGGGCTTCTCCCATGCCCGCCTCACCATCATCGACCTGGACGAAAACCGAGGACGCCAGCCCTTCCTGTCCGAGGACCGTCATCTGATGCTGGCGGTCAACGGTGAACTCTACGACTACAAGCGCATCCGCACCGAGCTCACCTCCCGGGGTGCAAAATTCCGCACCAAGAGTGACTCCGAGATGGTGCTGCACCTGTATCAGCGCCAGGGCCTGGAGGACATGCTGCCCCACCTGCGGGGCGAATTCGCCATCGCCCTCTATGACCGTCAGCGGGACCGCCTGATGCTCATCCGCGACCGTTTCGGCGTCAAACCCCTGTACTGGACCGAGGTCAACGGCAGCGTGGTGTTCGGCTCCGAGCTGAAGGTGCTGTTCGCCCATCCGGACGTGCCGCGCCGGTTCGAGTCCCAGGGCCTGTACCACCAGCTGATGCAAACCATGGTCCCCGGCAGCACCGCCTTCGAAGGCATTCATCAGGTCAAGCCGGGCCATGTGGTCACCATCGAGCGTCGTCACGGCAAGTTCCAGATCCGCGACGACCGCTACTGGGACATGGACTTTCCCCTGCAGTCGGAACGGGGCGAGGAAAAGGACGAGGATTTCTACATCGAAGGGATCCGGGAAAAGCTCATGGAGGCGGTGCAGTTGCGCCTGGAGGCGGACGTGCCGGTGGCCTGCTATCTCTCCGGCGGCATCGACTCCTGCATCACCCTGGGCCTGTCGGCCGCCCACCAGCAGTCGGCGGTCAAAGCCTTCACCATCGGCTTCGACAACGCCGACTACGACGAGACCGCCATCGCCCAGGAGATGGCTCGTAGCGTGGGGGCGGACCAGGACATCATGCGTCTGGATGCCGGCCACCTCTACGACAATCTGGTGGAAACCCTCTGGCACGCGGAACGCACCATCTACAACACCCTCGGGGTGGCCAAGCTCCTGATGAGCCGCCATGTGAACCGAGCCGGTTACCGGGTGGTGGTCACCGGGGAGGGTTCCGATGAACTGTTTGCCGGCTACCCCTCCTTCCGTCGGGACATGTTCCTGCACGGCCTGGACACCCTGTCTCCGGCGGAGCGGGCCGGGTGGGAACAGCTGCTGGCGGAGAGCAACCAGCTCTTCAAGGGTGCCATGCTGGCGGAAAATGAACTGCATGACCCGGCCCTGGACGCTCTGGTGGGTTTCACCCCCTCCTGCCTGCAGCCCTGGCTGGCCAGTGCCGCTCACGCCCCGGGCCTGATGGCCGCCCACCACCGGGACGCAGTCAGGGGCTACGAGCCGGGCCGCGCCATTGCCGAGGCCCTGGACGGCGACATGATCGAAGGCCGCCATCCCCTGGACAAGGCCCAGTACGTCTGGATCAAGACCATGCTGGAAGGTCAGATCCTCACCTGGGGCGGTGACCGGGTGGACATGGCCAATTCCATGGAGGCGCGACCACCGTTCCTGGACCACCATCTGGCGGATCTGGCGGTGCACCTGCCGCCGTCCATGCGCATCAAGGGCCGGACCGAGAAGTACGTGCTGCGGGAGGCCATGAAGGGACTGCTGCCCAAGGTGCTGTATGAGCGCGAGAAGTTCGCCTTCATGGCCCCGCCGGCCCACACGGACCCGAAGAAGTGGGCGGCAATGAAGGCCCTGGCGGATCAGTACCTGTCGGATCAGGCGATCCAGGATGCGGGCCTGCTGGACCCGGCCGGGGTGAAGACGCTGTTCGCGCTGCACGAGGACCCGGACACCTCCACCTCCACCCAGGTGCAGCTGGACGCGGTGATCAACCATATGATCGGGGTGCAGGTGCTGCACAGCCACTTCGTGGCCCAGGACATCCCCGCCCTGGCCCGGCGCCGGGCGGAAGAACTGGGCTGGAGGGTCTGATCAGGGCTTCTCCCTCGGGAGAAGGGCCGGGGATGAGGGGGAGCCCCCTGCCGTCACTCCCGCGAACGCGGGAGTCCAGAATGCCCGGGCCGTGACTGGATTCCCGCCTTCGCGGGAATGACCAGATTAAGAGGGCGCCGACCCGATAAGGAAACACCCATACGACAAGGAAAACCCATACGACAAGGAGACACCCATGGAACACGTCCTTGAGTACTTCACCCAGGTGGAATGGCAGCACCTGATCTTCGCTTCCCTGCGCATCCTGCTCATCCTCATCATTGCCTGGGTGGTGATGTCCCTCATCCGGGCCGGCCTGGGGCGCATGGAAAAACGCCTGGTGGAACGGGGCAAGAAGCAGGGCGACGTCCCCTCCGAGGCCCACAAACGGGCCGAGACCCTGGTTCGGCTGCTGCGCCAGGCCATCGTCATCCTCATCTGGATCATGTCCCTGCTGGTGATCCTCAACGAGATGGGCATCTCCATCGCCCCCATCCTGGCCTCCGCCGGTGTGGTCGGCCTGGCCGTGGGCTTCGGCGCCCAGAATCTGGTGCGGGACGTGATCAGCGGGTTCTTCATCATCCTGGAAAACCAGGTGCGGGTAGGTGACGTGGCGGTGATCAACGGCACCGGCGGACTGGTGGAGGCCATCAACTTCCGCACCCTGCAACTGCGGGACCTGGAGGGCAAGCTGCACATCATCCCCAACGGCACCATCACCTTCATGACCAACGTGACCCACGGCTGGTCGGCCTATGTGTTCGATATCCCGGTGGCCTACAAGGAGGATACCGACCGGGTGGTGGCGCTGATCCAGCGGGTGGGCGCCGAGATGCGGACCGATTCCAGACTCCGGCGCAGCATGCTGGAAGACGTGGACGTGTTCGGGGTGGACAAGTTCGATGACTCGGGGGTGGTCATCAAGGGACGGATCAAGACCCTGCCCATCAAGCAGTGGGAGGTGGGACGGGAGTTCCTGCGACGGGTGAAGCAGACCTTTGACGCCGAGGGCGTGGAGATCCCGTTCCCCCATCGGACGCTGTATTTCGGCGCCGCCAGCCCGCCGGTGGTGGCACAGATGCTCAACCGCGCCGAGGCGGCCCCCGTTCCCCCTGCACCCCCCCTCCAGCGGGAAAACTCTCACGCCGGGGAAAGATGAACCGGATCTGCCCCGACCCCTGTCTGGATTCCCGCCTGCGCGGGAATGACGACCTCGACCTTGCCGTCACTCCCGCGAACGCGGGAGTCCAGAATTTCCGGGCCGTGACTGAATTCCCGCCGGCGCGGGAATGACGACCTTAGCCTTGTCGTCACTCCCGCGAACGCGGGAGCCCAGAATTTCCGGGCCGTGACTGAATTCCCGCCTGCGCGGGAATGACGACCTCAGCCTTGTCGTCACTCCCGCGAACGCGGGAGCCCAGAATGCCCGGTCCCTGCCTGAATTCCCGCCTGCGCGGGAATGACGACCTCAACCTTGCCGTCACTCCCGCGAAAGCGGGAGTCCAGAGGTTCGGGTCCGGGAATCTGAACCGGGATTCGATCACCAGTCCTGTCGGGACGCCTGATAGAATTCCCGATCCTCCGTGGTCGCTCCATGCAGGGTGCAGACCTTCGCGGCGAAATCCGCCGCGCGCGCCAGGATGGTTTCCCAGTCCCAGCCCTGCAGGATGCCGGTCAGGGTGACGGCACTGAAGGCATCCCCTGCCCCCACGGTATCCACCAGTCCCGCCACCGGCGGCGCCGATCGCTGGTGGCACTCACCCTCGCGGGTGAGCACCATCGCGCCCTCCGACGCCCGGGTGACGATCACCGCCGACAACCCGTACCGTTCAAGGGTGCGACGGGCCTGAACCAAGGGGTCCGGCTCATCGGGCACCGGGGACAACGCCACCAGTTCATCCTGGTTGAGCTTGACCCAGTGGGCATGGGCCATCCAGCCCTGCACCGTGTCACGATCCCACCAGGGGGCGCGCAGGTTCACATCCATGAACACCGGGGCCGACAGGCGCTCCCGCAGTGCTTCCAGGGCCTGCCGGGAGACAGGGTCGCGCAGGGCCAGACTGCCGTGATAGAGCACGCCGGCCGGTGCCGGAGCCACTGCTAGGGCCTGAGCGGTATCGATGTGGTCGTAGGCCTGGCCGGAGAGGATGTCGTAGCTGGGCTCACCGCCCTTGAGGGTCACCCTGACCTGGCCGGTGGGATGTCCGGGGTCCACCTGCAGCCCTTCCCGGCACATGCCCCAGCGGGTCAGGGTCTGCAACACCTGACGGCCCAGGGCGTCATCGCCCACGGCGCCGACGAAGCGCGGATCAGTCCCCAGTCCCTTGAGATTCCAGGCCACGTTGAAAGGGGCACCCCCCAGGATGGAGCGGTCCTCGAAGCAATCGAACAGGACTTCGCCGAAGATCACGGCCCGGGTCCGGGATGTCTGGGTCACAGGAGGCCTCCCGCCGTCAGTAAGTGGCCCTTCAGCTTAGGCGGGGGGGGTGGCCGTGTGCAACCCGGTGGATTACTGGCAGAAGAGTTCCATACGGGTATGGGCCATCTGCACCGTCTCAGGGATCACCAGCTCCACCCCCACCGGCAGGTGATCGGAATAGTTCAGGTTGTAGACATGGACCTGCTCCAGCCCCAGCCCCGGTGTCACCAGGATGTGGTCGAAGGCATGTATGGGCCGCCAGCTGGGATAGGTCTTGGCGCTGGCCAAGGGCTCCTGCAGTCGGGTATGGCTGACCAGACGCCGCACTTCCTGGGAATGGGCCGGGGTGTTCATGTCGCCCATGACCACCACGTGCTCATGATCGCGCAGCACTTCGGCGATGTACTGCATCTGCAGCATGCGGGCCTTACGGCCCAGGGACAGGTGCACCAGCATGATGACCAGGGAGTCTTCGCCATGGTGGGCGCCGAAGTGGGCCTCAAGGGCGCCCCGTCCGGGGATGCGCCCGGGCAGGCGGTGCTCCACCACCGAGTGGGGCCGGAAGCGGGATAACAGCCCCAGGCTATGCTTGGCCAGCTTGCCCAAGTTGCGGTTGGTCTGGCTGTACCAGTAAGGGAACTCTCCCCGATGGGCCAGGTATTCGGCCAGGTTGACAAAGTTACTGCGCAGGCTGCCGGCATCCAGTTCCTGCAACCCTACCAGATCAAACCCCGAAATGAAGCGGGCGATGCTGTTCAGGTTGCCCATGCGCCCCTCGTAGGGCAGCAGATGCTTCCAGCTGTTGGTCAGGTAATGGTGGAAGCGCCCCGAGGCGATACCCACCTGGACGTTGTAGCTGAGAATCCGCAGCCGCTGCCCCCCCGCCACCGGCGGGGTACTGGGACCGATGGACAGGGTGTCCACCACGGAAGGGTGATCATGTCCGTGATTGCCTTGCATGCATCCTGACTCAAAGCGTGCCATAGGAATGCAGCCCGCCCAGGAACATGTTCACCCCGACGAAGGCGAATGTGGTGATGAGAAGGCCCAGGATGGCCCACCAGGCCATGGGAACACCGCGCCAGCCCTTGGTGAAGCGCAGATGCAGCCAGGCAGCATAGTTCAGCCACACGATCAGGGCCCAGGTCTCCTTCGGGTCCCAGGACCAGTAGGCACCCCAGGCCTCCGCCGCCCACATGGCGCCCAGCACCGTGGCAATAGTGAAAAAGGCAAAGCCGATGGCGATGGACTTGTACATGACGTCATCCAGCACCTCGCGGCTGGGCAGCCGCCGGACCAGCAGGCCGTCGGGCCGGCGCCGCTCGCCCCGGGCCCGCATCAGATAGGCCACCCCCAGCATGGCAGCGATGGCAAAGCCGCCGTAGCCCACGAAGTTGGTGGGCACATGGACCTTCATCCACCAGCTCTGCAGGGCGGGCACCAACGGCTGCACCACATGGGCCTCTCGGTCCAGGGTGTACCAGAGCAGGAAGGCCACGGCGGCGCTGACCACCATCATGACAAACCCGCCCATGCCCAGGTTGCGGGTGCGGCCCTGGTAATAGAGATACATCAGCACCGTGACGATGCAGAATAGAACAAAGACCTCCCACAGATTGCTCACCGGGATATAGCCCCAGGTGGGATCGTGCAGGTAGGTTTCACGCCAGCGCACCAGCAGGCCCGCCAGGCCGAAGGCGGCGGCGCACCAGGCCAGCACACTGCCCACCCGGGCGGCAAAGTCGGTGCGGGCGATGGGACCCAGCAGGGCGCCCACGGCCACCAGCAGGATCAGGGGACTGGCCCATTCCAGGCCCGGGACCAGGCCGCTACGCCCCAGCCAGAGGCCGGCAAGCCCCAGGGCGCCGGTCACCACGGCGGTAATCAGGGCCGGTAGCACACCGCGGCCAGCCTCGCGCCGGAACAGCGATGCCAGATAGGCGGTGGTGGACATGTAAAGCAGGGCGCACATCCACATCACCGCCGCTTCGCCGGAGACCAGGTACTTGAGGAAGAAATTGGTCTGCGCACTGGCCAGGGTGTCGCCGTAGCTGAACACCCCCAATAGGCTCATGCCGGTCACCGCCAGGGCATAACCCTTGAACGATTTCCAGAACCAGCCCAACCACAGGCCGGTAGCGGCAGTGACCACCAGGGTGCCGGACTGGTAGATGTCCATGCGGTTGCCGTAGGCGGCCAGGACGAAGACCGTGGCCACCACCACGCCGGCCGCCCAGATCCAGTCCGCCGGTGACAGGCGGCGGAAGAAACCGGGATATTCGGCGCTCATGGAGTCTTGGGTGACGGACATGTGCTTACCTCGCAATCAGAATCATGGTCAGGCGCGGGCATCCTGATCCGCGGGCGTGGGCCGTGGCTCACCCAGAACGGCCCGGGATATTTCATCAAATTCCCTGTTGAAATCCGATGTGCTGCGGTTGCTGGTCCCTGCCAACACCAGACCCGAACCGTCGGGACGAGGCTGCACCCAGAGCCAACAGCGGCGATGACTCACGTACAGAAGCAGAAAGATGCCCAGGATCAACATGACACTGCCGGCATAGACCACCACCTGCCCGGGTGCCTTGGTGATCATCAGGCCGGAAGCCTGGATGTGCTCAAAATCATTCAGGTGCAGGAAAAACGGCGAGCCGTAGAACGGCAGGGCATTGATGGCCCGCAGCGCATCGGCCAGAAAGTGGTCATCCGCCTCGCTGACCACCTCGATGCCCTCTTCCGCCAGCACCCGCAGGTAGATGGCATCCAGACCGGAATTGAGGACCCGGAGAAAGACATCCGCCAGCTGGTCCCACTGCCCGGCCGGGGCCTGTTCCTGCACCTGGGCAATGACCTCCTCATAGCCGCCGACGGCAAACGTCTCCAGCAAGTCGCGCATGGTCTCGGCCACCTGGCTACGGATCTGTTCGTCCACGCCTGTGAATTGTCCAGCGGCGGCCCGGGTGGACTCATCAACCACAGCGGCCACCACGGCAGGGTCCGTCAGCTTGGCCAGAAAGCGCATGAAACGGTCCACGCCGCCCTGTGGGTCCAGAGGAATGTAGAGGAAGCTGAAGGGTTCTGCCGGGTTCTGCCTGACGCCGCTGAGCAGATACCGGCGGCCATCCCGCTCCACAGGCTGCTGGAAGTTGCGGTGAAACCAGCCGGCACCGCTGCTGTCCCGGACCACGTACTCGAAGCTCGGCCCCATGTCCATGCGCTCGCGCACGCCGTCTTCCTCGATCAGAGTCGGGTTGGTGTCCTTGAAATCGGTGAATTCCACCCGCAGACGGGTGCCGTCCCCTGCGGTCTGGGAATAGGTACCGAAAACGCGGGCATCGAAGGGCATGGGACGGTCGGCCCCCCGGCCCAGGGGATACATGCCCAGATTCAGGTGAGAGCCGCCATCACGGAAGCTGGCCTGGTAGATGGTATAACCCCGGTGCACCAACGGATGGTTCACGCTGATGGTATGCGCCAAGGGTTCATCCAGCAAGTCATCATGGATGATCAGATCGGTCTCAAAGGCGCGTTCCTGACCGGTGGCATGACGCTCCACCCGGAACGCCTTCACCTCGATGTGAAACGGCAGCTCCTGCACCACGTAGCCGTCCCGCATCGTCACGAAGGCCACGTCCACCCGCTGCCCTTCGGGGATCTCCACCGAACCCCGGAACGACGGATTGGAAACGGAGACCCGGCTCTGCGCAGGGATCTCGGAGACAGGCACCTGTCGGGTTTCGACCTCCAGCCGGCCGGTGAATTCCGCCAGCATCAGCGGCAGACGGCCATCCACCAGGCCACCGATGCAAATGACCACGATGGCCACATGGGTGAAGAAGTACCCCAGGCGGCCGGCACTGCCGCGCATGGCCGACAATACCCGGTGATCACCATGATCTGCCTGACGCACCCGGTAGCCACGGGCCCTGAACACGGACTCGGCACGAGACATCAGCGCCGTCGGCGTCTCGGGGTGGGTATCCCGCTGCACGTTATGCTGGAAGCTGCGCAGGGATTTTTCCTTGACCCCCAGCCGGAATTGACGCATGTCACGGATCATGGCCGGGGTGCTGCGATAGACGCAGACACTGGTGGAGATCACCAGAAAGACGAGGATGAGCAGATACCAGCCGGCGGAGTAGACGTGGTAGATCCCCAGTGTGCGAAACAGCTCATGCCAGAAGGGACCGTAGTCCAGCAGATAGGTCTCATAGGATTGATTCTGCTGGAGGACGGTGCCGACCACCGAAGCCACGGCCAGGGCGACCAGCAACGTGATGGCCAGGCCCATGGACCCAAGAAAACCCATCAGGACGGCAAAGGTGGAACGCCGGCCTGGCGGCGTCGGGTCGGTGGGTGTGCTGCTCATGTCTCTCGGGTCGGAAAGTGGTTGCCTGTTTGACCCTGCAAGGCACACAAGTTCGTGTCACAGGGCACAAAAACCACGTGATCAGCAGGTCTTGTTGTCCTGGGTCAAATACCTTCCGGACTCAAGACATGCCGGACAGAATCAAAAAAGGGTGGCCGCTGGGCCACCCTTTCGAGTGTTTTACCGATCTCGCCTTACTTGGACGGCAGGCTGGCGATGTACTCGGCCACGGCAGACATTTCCTCGTCGGTCATGCGGCCGGCCACGTTACGCATCATGCGGCCCGGATCATTGGCACGCAGACCATCACGGAACTGCTTGAGCTGATCCAGGGTATACACGCCGTGCTGGGCGGACACGCTGGGGAACACGGCGGCGGGGTTACCCTTGCCGTTGGGGCCGTGGCAGGCCACACAGGCGGCCACACCCGTGGCAGTGTTGCCACCGAAGTAGATCTGCTTGCCCAGGGCCAGTTTTTCCGCAGCGGCGGCGGTGCGGCCAGGCGCCGGGGTCTGGCTGGCGAAGTAGGCGGCCAGGTGGGGCAGGTCTTCCTCTTCCAGGGCGGCCACCTGGGGATTCATCAGGGCGTGGCTGCGACGGCCGGCCTTGTAGTCCTGCAACTGCTTGAGCAGATAGGCCTCGTCCTTGCCGGCGATCTTCGGCCATGCCGGGACCACACTATTGCCGTCAGCCTGGTGGCAAGCCACGCAGGGGCTGGAAAGTTCCTTGCCGCGCACCGGGTCACCGGATTCGGCCAGCAGCGACGCCGACATGCTCATACCCAGTGTGGCGACGGCGATAAGGACAAGTTTTTTCATCGTGGGTTGACTCCTGAACCTGAAACAAAAGCGCTTCGTTGGTAACCTGACACTGACTCGCGCGTCGGGCGCAGCCTCAAAATAGCCGCAATGTATATCATACTAACTCCACCGTCGCAAAAGTCGACGAAGGTCAACCAGCCATTAGAACACAGCGAGTCACGTCACCCATGAACCCGGCTTACCACCAGGCGGAATTCCTCACCAGCGCCGCCAGCCTCAAGGGCCTGCCACCGGAGCAGGGCCACGAAGTGGCCTTTGCCGGCCGATCCAACTCAGGCAAGTCCAGCGCCATCAACACATTGTGCCGGCAACGCGCCCTGGCACGCACCAGCAAGACGCCGGGCAGAACCCAGCTGATCAACTTCTTTGCCCTCGACGGGGAACGCCGACTGGTGGATCTGCCCGGTTACGGCTATGCCAAGGTACCGGAAGCGATGCGGCGGCGCTGGGGGCAGTTGATGGAGAACTATCTGGCCCAGCGCGCCTGCCTGCGGGGGCTGGTGCTGGTCATGGATATCCGTCATCCCCTGACGGACCATGACTGGCAGATGATCGGCTGGGTCCATGCCCGGCATCTGCCCCTGCATGTGCTGCTGACCAAGTCCGACAAGCTCAAGCGGGGGCCGGTCATGGATACGGTACGTCAGGTGGTGCGGGCGCTGGGCAACGAAGGGGTGGAGGCGACGGTGCAACCGTTTTCATCGCTGAAGAAGCAGGGGGTGGATGATGCCCATTCCGTGCTGGATGGCTGGCTGTTCAGTGAGGGAGGGCTCGCCCACCCTGAGCAGGAGGCATAAAAAAGCCCCGGCGGCCATTGGGGGTTGGCATGAACCGGGGCAGGGTCCGGCTCGACTTGGGGGAGTTCGAGCCATCCCGCTCAGGGAGGTAAGCGGGAAGCGCCGGGCTGCAGCGCTTGATGAATGGGACTCCCGTCGCCGCCTATAGTTCACAAAATTAATCGGGTAAGGAAAATTTTTCGGCAACTGCAGGAAAAAAAGCCCCGGAGCACTTGCGTGGTCCGGGGCCAGCTTGGGCTCGACTTGGGGGAGTCAGAGCTACCCGCCTAGGGGGTTAGACGGGGAGCACCCATGGAAAAGGTGCTCACTGATTAAAGACTATATGCCCGTCAGGAAGTTCTCAGTTCCGGCAGGAGTTTGCGGATCTGTGAAAGATCTCTCAAAAAAAGGGCTAATGAGAGCATATTCAGCGCCATTTTCACTCCAACCCTGTAGAAATGCCCGGCCCGGACCAGCCCCTTCATTCATTGCCGGCCCTCACCCCCGGGCGGGGGCCCCGCCCCGAATGTGTCATTCTCGCGCACGCGGGAGTGACGGACGGCACTGACGCAAGGGCTGGGCTCCCGCCTTCGCGGGAGTGACGGAAGAAGCGGGAGTGACGGAAGAAGCGGGAGTGACGGAAGAAGCGGGGTGACGGAAGGGGACTTGTTCAGTGTTTCCTAGGCGTGGGCGGCGTCCCAGTTGTCCCCCACCCCCACTTCCACCAGCAGCGGGACATCCAGCTCGGCGGCACCGCACATCAGCGCGGTGATCCGCTCCCGGGCCGAGGCCACCTCGGCCGCATCCACCTCGAACACCAGCTCGTCATGCACCTGCATGATCATGGTGACACCGGGAGATTCCGCCTGAATCCATCCGTCCACCGCCAGCATCGCCCGCTTGATGATGTCCGCGGCGGTGCCCTGCATGGGCGCATTGATGGCCACCCGCTCCGCCTGGGCGCGCACCTGGGCATTGCGGGCACGGATATCCGGCAGATGGAGACGACGCCCGAACAGGGTTTCCACATACCCCTGCTCCCGGGCCTGCTCACGGGTGCCGTCCATGTAGGCCTTCACCCCCGGATAGCGGGCAAAATAACGGTCCACATAGTCCTGGGCCGAACCCCGGTCGATCCCCAGCTGCCGGGCCAGCCCGAAGGCGGACATGCCGTAAATCAGACCGAAATTGATGGCCTTGGCGGCACGCCGCTGCTCCGTGGTCACTGCGTCCACCGCCACCCCGAAGACCTCGCCGGCCGTGGCTCGATGGATATCCTGCCCATCGGCAAAGGCCTGCAGCAGCCCCCGGTCACCGGACAGGTGGGCCATGATGCGCAGTTCGATCTGGGAATAGTCCGCCGCCAGGATCCGGCGCCCCTCGGGCGCAATGAAGGCCTGCCGGATGCGGCGGCCCTCCGGGGTACGGATGGGAATGTTCTGCAGATTGGGCTCCGAGGAAGACAAGCGCCCGGTGGAGGCCACCGCCTGATGATAGGAGGTGTGCACCCGCCCGGTATCCCGATCAATCCGCTCCGGCAGCTTGTCAGTGTAGGTGGACTTGAGCTTGGACAGCCCACGATGCGCCAGGATCAGGCGCGGCAGAGGGTAGTCCAGGGCCAGCTGTTCCAGGACATCCTCGGCGGTGGAAGGCTGCCCCTTGGGGGTCTTGCGGATCACAGGCAGCTGCTGGCGCTCGAACAGGATCTCTTGAATCTGCTTGGGCGAGCTCAGATTGAAGGTACAACCGGCCAGATCATGGGCCTCCCGCTCGATCCGGCCCATGCGGTCGGCCAGCTCATGGCTCTGGGTGAACAACAGTTCCGGGTCCACCCGCACACCGGCCCGTTCCATGCGGGAGAGTACCGGCACCAAGGGGATCTCCAGGGTTTCGTAGATCCGCCGCTGCCCCTCCAGGTCCTTGAGCCGGGGCCAGAAATGGTGGTGCAGCCGCAAGGTGATGTCCGCATCCTCGGCCGCATAGGGGGCGGCCTCGTCCAGCCGCACCTGGGAGAACGGGATCTGCTTCGCCCCCTTGCCGGCCACGTCCTCGTAGTGGACGGTCTTCAGCCCCAGGCAGCGCTGGGCCAGACTGTCCATGTCGTGGCGCCCGGCAGTACTGTTGAGCACGTAGGAGGCCAGCATGGTGTCATGGGTGATGCCCCGCAGCTCGATGCCGTGGTTGAGCAGGACATTGCGATCGTATTTCAGATGATGCCCCAGCTTGGGTCGGTCCGGATCTTCCAGCAGGGGGCGCAGCTTCTCCAGGGTCTCGTCCAGGGGCAGTTGGTCCGGTACATCCCCATAGTCGTGGGCCAGGGGCAGATAGGCCGCCTCATGGGGGGTCACGCTGAAGGACAGTCCCACCACCCGGGCCTGCATGTAGTCCAGGCTGGTGGTTTCGGTGTCGAAGGCGAACAGCGGCGCCTCGGCCAGTCGCGTCATCCAGCGCTCCAGCTGCTCCGCTTCCAGGATGGTTTCATAACGGACCTCGGGCGCCGCGTCAGGGTCCGGCTCGGGGACCGGTTCGCCCCCTTCCAACTCGGCCTGCCATTGGCGGAACTCCAGACGAGCCAACAACTCCCGCAATTGCGACGTGTCGGCCCCCTGCAACTGAAGGTCCAAAGGCTCCCGGTCCAGTGCCACGTCACAGCGCACCGTGACCAGCTCCCGGGACAGGGGCAACCAGGCCAGGGCGGTGCGCAGGTTTTCCCCCACCTTGCCCTTGATCTCATCGGCCCGGGCCATGATCTCGTCCAGACTGCCATGGGCCTTGAGCCATTTCACCGCCGTCTTCGGACCCACCTTGTCCACACCGGGGACATTGTCCACGGCATCTCCCACCAGGGTCAGGTAATCCACGATGCGCGCCGGGGGGACACCGAACTTCTCCTCCACCCCGGCCTCGTCCATCACGGTGCCGTTCATGGTGTTGACCAAGGTCACCCCCGGCTCCACCAGCTGGGCCAGGTCCTTGTCGCCGGTGGAAATGATCACCTCCATGCCCGCCCGGCGGGCCTGCCGGGTCAGAGTGCCGATGACGTCGTCGGCCTCCACGCCGGCCACCACCAGCATGGGAATGCCCATGGCCTGTACCAGCGCGTGCAGGGGCGCCACCTGGGCCGACAGCTCCTCCGGCATGGGTGGGCGATGGGCCTTGTACTCGGCATAGAGATCATCGCGGAAGGTCCGGCCCTTGGCATCGAAGATCACGGCCATGTGGCTGGGCTGATACTCACCGATCAGCTTACGCAACATGCCGGCCACACCATAGATCGCCCCGGTGGGCTCGCCGCGGGAATTGGTCAGGGGAGGCAGGGCATGGAAGGCGCGGTAGAGGTAGGAAGATCCGTCCACCAGGATCAGGGGAGATGAAGTGTTCACCAGGCGGGTTCTCAGCAGTGTTCAAGGACCGGGACCACAGGGTACCCGGGCGCAAGGGATCAGGCCAGCCACTAGCCACTGGCCGCCCGGAGGGCTAACCTTGCCGGAGTACACAACAATGAAAAAGGGGCCGACATGAAGAGCCACGAACGCGCCAGCCATCCGGGACTGCAACCCATGGACGACACCATGCTCACCCGCGAGAGCTGGAAGATATTCCAGATCATGGGGGAGTTCGTGGAAGGATTCGAGCGCCTGGCCCGCATCAAGCCGTCGGTGAGCATCTTCGGCTCCGCCCGCATCCCCCCCGGACACCCCACCTATGCACTGGCGGAGGACATCGCCCGTCAGCTCTCCGACGCGGGTTTTGCCGTGGTCAGCGGTGGCGGTCCCGGCATCATGGAGGCGGCCAACAAGGGCGCCTTTGCCGGCAAGTCCCCCAGCATCGGCCTGAACATCCAGCTTCCCCACGAGCAGACGGCCAACCCCTATCAGGATGTCTCGCTGGATTTCCGGCATTTCTTCTCCCGCAAGGTGATGTTCGTGAAATATGCCTCCGCCTATGTGGTGCTGCCCGGAGGCTTCGGCACCCTGGACGAACTGGCGGAGATCCTCACCCTGGTGCAGACCAACAAGACCCGGCGCATCCCCATCATCCTGGTGGGCAGCAGCTTCTGGCGGGGGCTGCTGGAATGGTTTGAAACCACCCTGGTGACGGAAGGCACCATCAGCGAGGAAGACCTGGACCTCTATACTCTCGTGGATGACGCCAAGTCCGTGGTGGACGCGATCTTCAATTTCTACGAATTCGGCGGCCTGGAACCGACCTCCGAAGAGAGAGAGAGGCTGATGGACCTGTGAACAGCTATCGCACCCTGCCCGTTGTTCTTGCCGCCCTCCTGTTCTGGCCGGCCGCCCTCCCCCTGTCGGCCCAGGAGCAGGCGGCGCCTCCCCCGCCGCCGCTGCTGGACGACAGCGACATGGCCACCCGGGAGCTATTGGAGCCCACAGTGACCATCATCGAGCGGGAGGGGGAACGGATCGAGGAATACCGGCTCCATGGGGAGCTTTACATGATCCGGGTCACACCGGCCAACGCGCCCCCTTATTACCTGGTGGACACGGACGGAGACGGCCAGCTGGAGACCCGCATGACGGAGCTGGATGCCAAGATCCTGGTGCCGGCCTGGGTGATCTTCCGGTTTTAGTCGGTATGTCTCATCGACGGGTAAAGCCGTAGTTGACACCCATTGGCATCTCGCTATCGCCCCAGATTTACCCTGGAATCAGTCCGTCCATGAGTAGTACCGCTTCACAACAGAAATTCGGCTTCAAAGTTGGCCGCAATGGCGCCCATTCCGCACGCACCATGATGCTGGCTGAACTGACCGAGCTCTTCCGGGGTCGCGGTGTTGATGCCAGCGCAACACAGTATCAGGAAGATATCGAGCGCTTTAACGTCCTGCACAAGCCCACTGAAAAAGCCCGCAAACTGACATGGCGCCATCTGGTCGATTTGTACGCCATGGATAAAGAGGTGGTGCTCTTTCGCGCCTTTCGTCGTCTATGGGACAGCGATGAACGTGCGCAGGCTCTCCTGACCTGCCAAATGGCCCTCGCACGCGATCCATTGCTGAGATTGTCGCAAAACAAGATATTGTCATTGGCCCCAGGCCAGTGGCTGCCCCGTGAAGAGATGGAGCAAGCCTTCAACGAGCAATTCCCGGACCGCTACAGCCCGGCCATGCTCAAATCCCTGGCCCAAAACGTCAACGGCACCTGGACCCACGCCGGCTATCTGGAAGGGCGCAATAAAAAACACCGCACCGAGCCCGACATTCGCCCGGCCAACATCGCCTTTGCGCTGTTTCTTGGCTATCTGCAAGGCGCCACTGGCAACCGCCTGTTCAACACCGAATGGACCAAACTGTTTGGCTGCCGTCTGGAACACCTGCTGGAACTGGCCCGACAGGCCAGCCACGCCGGCCTTTTGAATTTCAAACACGCCAGCGACGTCGTGGAGATCACCTTTCCCGACTACCTGACCCAGGAAGAGGAGGGTTGGCTGCATGAGTAACCGGCTAAACCGTCTGCTGAAAAGCTACAACAACCACATCAGCCTGCCCTGGATCAGCGGCCTGGCCCATGAGCAGCGGGTGCTCTTCGCCGTCTACCACAAGGAAGACGAACTCAAGCTGCGCGCCCGCATCGAAGAATTTCGTCTGGCCACGGAGAGCGCCGGCCACCCCTGGCTGGCGCTGGACGTCACCCGGCTGTTTCCGGAATGGATGGCGCGGCAAAAGTACCGTGAAGATTACTTCGAAGACCCGGACAGTCTGACCCCGAAGTACAACACCTTTGCCCGCCAGTCGGTCACCGCACTGGCCGAACGCATCCAGGATCAAGCCGACAGCAATACCCTGGTGGCTCTAATCGGCTGCGGCACCCTGTTCGGATTTGCGTCGGTCTCCGATTTTGTCAAGCAACTGGCCGAGCATGTGCCGGGGCGCCTATTGGTGCTGTTCCCCGGGGAATACGTCAACAACACCTACCGCTTGCTGGACGCCCGCGATGGCTGGGGCTACCAGGCCACGGCCATTACCGCGGACAACTGAACACCGGCACCCATTGCCGATTTGAATGAATGGCGCCCATGCGCACAGGGAGTATGCCCAGGATGTTGAACCGCGAGATTTACGACCTAGACCCGCAACAGAACCGGCTGGAAAACAACGGCGTTGCCGAAGTCAAGGATGACCAGTCCCAGCAGGCCCTGAAAACCCTGCGCTACGAATTGCAGACCTTTGTCTGTGATGGCGAATACCAGGCGGGTCTGGACAAGATTCTCTCCACCTACCTGCGTAACCTGGGTGACGGCCACGAACAGCCCGGTGTGTGGATCTCCGGTTTTTTCGGTTCGGGTAAATCCCACCTGGCCAAAATGCTCCGCGCCCTCTGGACCAATCAGGGCTTCAGCGACGGCACTGCCGCCCGCGACATCGCCGAACTGCCCCAGGACATCAAGGATCACTTCAAGGAACTCAGCATCCAGGCCAAGCGCCACGGTGGCCTGCACGCCGCATCCGGCACCCTGGGCGCCGGCGCCAACAACAATGTGCGCCTGGCCCTGCTGAACATCGTGTTCAAATCCGCCGGACTGCCGGAGCAATACCATCAGGCCCGCTTCGTGCTTTGGCTGCACAGGCAAGGCATTTTCGATCAGGTCAAGGCCCACGTGGAAGCCGCCGGCGACCACTGGGACGACGAGCTGGAAGACCTCTATGTCTCCAGCAGCATCGCCCGCGCCTTGCTGGCCATCGACAGCACCCTGGGCGATGACGTCAGGCAGGTTCGCCAGCTGCTGCGAGCGCAGTACCCCAATGTGCAGGATGTCACCAACCAGCAGATGGTCGATGCCATCCATGACGCCCTGACCAAAGACAGCCAGTTCCCGCTGACCCTGATCGTGCTCGATGAGGTGCAGCAATACGTCGGCTCCGATTCGGAAAAAGCCCACCAGGTTCAAGAAGCGGTGGAAACCTGCTGCAAAAGCTCCAAATTCAAAAGCAAGATGCTCTTTGTTGCCACCGGCCAGAGCGCACTCTCGGGCATGGCTAACCTGCAGCGCCTGCTCGGGCGCTTCCAGATCCCCGTGCAGCTGTCCGATACCGATGTTGAATCAGTGATTCGCAAGGTCATCCTGCGCAAGAAGGCCTCGGCCCGCCCGCGACTGGAACAGGTCATGCAATCTCACCTGGGCGAAATCTCCCGCCAGTTGCGCGGTACCAAGATCGAGCACCACCGGGACGATGAAAAGGTCATGCTGGCCGACTACCCCCTGCTGCCGGTACGCCGACGCTTCTGGGAAAAGGTGCTGCGCATTGTCGATACCACCGGCACCGCCTCGCAGCTGCGTAACCAGCTCAAGGTCATCCATGAAGCCGCCCAGGCCACCGCCGATCAACCCCTGGGCCATGTGGTCGCCGCAGACTTCATCTACAACCAGATCTCGGTCAACCTGCTACAGACCGGGGTGATTTCCAAGGAAATCGCCGAAATCATTGGCCGCCTGTCGGCCGGTGATGCCGATGCCCTGCTCAAGTCCCGCATCCTCTCCCTGGTGCTGCTGATCGGTAAACTGCCCACCGACCCCACGGCGGACTGCGGCGTACGCGCCACCGCCGACATGCTTGGCGACCTGCTGATTGATGACCTCAACCAGGGCAAGGAGGCGATCCGCACCCAGGTACCCAAGCTGCTGCAACAGCTGGCTGACGACGGCCTGGTCATGCCCATGCAAACCAGCACCGGCACCGAATACCGCCTGCAAACCCAGGAAAGTGCCCAGTGGTACGACACCCTGCGCCAGGAAGAGGCCGACCTGCGCGGCAACCTGCAACGGGTAGAAAACATCCGTGTGGATCTGCTGCACAAGGAACTGCGCCGCCAGATCGCCCAGGTACGGCTGACCCAGGGCAAATGCAACGAGCCACGCCAGGTCATTCCCTGCTTTGATCCGGAGCTGCCCAAGGACGCCAGCGACAAGATTTACGCCTGGGTGCAGGATGGCTGGGCGCTGGACGAAAAAAGTTTTATGACCGAGGCCCGCAGCCGCAACCCCAGCGAGCCGACCATTTTTATTTACGTGCCGGCACGCAACCGCTCCGAGCTGACCAACGCCATTACCGCCGAACACGCCGCCCAGGCCACCCTGGACAAGCGCGGCATCCCCAACACCGATGCTGGTAAAGATGCCCGCAGCGCCATGGAAACCCGTCACCGCGACGCCCAGAAGCGGGTGCAAACCCTGCTGCGTGAAATCTTCGACGGCGTACAGGTGTTGCAAGCCGGTGGCAACGAAGTAGACGGCAACAGCATCAGCGACCGGGTC
Source organism: Ectothiorhodospira lacustris (assembly GCF_022227785.1). Lineage (NCBI taxonomy): Bacteria > Pseudomonadati > Pseudomonadota > Gammaproteobacteria > Chromatiales > Ectothiorhodospiraceae > Ectothiorhodospira > Ectothiorhodospira lacustris. The sequence continues at coordinate 80,662 of NZ_JAJNQM010000001.1, forward strand.
GAAACCGCCGCCAAGGCTTCTCTTGTCAGGCTCTACCGCGAGTTTGACCAGGCCGACCACCCGGCCTGGGGCAAGGTCTATGAGCGCGCCAGTAAAGACGGCGGGCAGAACGCCCTCGACGTGCTCGGTTACAGTGGCGATGCCGAACAGCACCCGGTCTGTGCCGCCATCAAGCGATTTATCGGCGTCTCGAAAAAGGGCAGCGAAATCCGCGAGCATTTCCTCGCCGCGCCCTATGGCTGGCCGCAGGATGCCATCGACGGCGCGCTCCATGTGTTGCTCGCCAGTGGCATCCTGATCGCCACCGACAGCCGCAACAACCCGGTCACCGCCAGCGCCCTGGAACGCAAACAGATCACCCAGGCCAGCTTCCGCCCGGAAAGCATTACCATCCGCCCGGTGGACCTGATCAGGATCCGTGGCGTACTCAGCGCCAGCGGTATGGATTGCCAGCCAGGCGAGGAGGCCAGCAAGCTGCCCCTACTGGCCGAAAAGGGCCGCGAACTGGCCAAGCGCGCCGGTGGCGCCGCGCCATTCCCGGCAGTGCCGGATACCAAGGTCTTTGATGAACTGGCTCGCCAATCCGGCAATGCCCAGCTCAAACTGGTACTGGACGAGCAGGACGCCATCAAACAGGCGATCAAGGACTGGAGCGATACCGCCCAGCGCATTGAAGCCCGCCGTGGTGACTGGACCCTGCTGACCAGTCTGCTCGACGCCAGTCGCGGCTTGTCCTTCCACGCACCCATCCAGGCCGAAGCCAACGCCATCAGTCAGCATCGCTCGCTATTGGATGACCCCAATCCGGCCACCGGCCTGATCCAGCAGTTGGTCAGCAAGCTGCGCGACGCCATCCAGTTCCATGTGCAGGCGTATCTGGATCAGCACGCCAAGTGCCTGGCCCAACTACAAGCCGACAGCCACTGGCAACGACTGACTGACGAGCAACAACGCACCATCCTCGACAAGCGCAAACTGCTGACCCTGGAGCAACCCACGCTCAACGACGCCGCCGCCATTATCGACAGCCTCAGCGACGTCAGCCTGGAGCAGTGGACCGACCGTACCGACTCCCTCGCCAGCAAGTTCGACAGCGCCCGCCTGGAAGCCGCCGAGCTGCTGCAACCCAAGCTGCAACGCATCAGCCTGCCGCGCAAAACCTTTGAAAGCGAAGCGGATGTGGATGCCTGGCTGGACGAGGTCAAACAACAGATCCTCAGCAAACTCAACGACGGACCGGTGACCTTCTGATGCCCCAAGCCCCACATCGCCAGCCCCTCGACAAAGCCCTGCGCCGTGCGCTGGAAGCGACCGTGGTCAAAGCCCGTGACATCGCCGAACGGGCCGCCGGCCAGGCGCTGACCCGCCTGAGCGTGGGCGAGGCCAAAGCGGCGGATTACCTCAATGACCCGCAGCGCCAACTGCGCACCCGGCTGCGCGCCCATGGCCGCCAGCTAGGTGACAGCAAACAGACCAACGGCCAGCAAAGCCTGAACAAGCTGATCACCGAGGTTGCCTACGAGCATTGGCATCGTATGTTGTTCGCCCGTTTTCTGGAGCAGAACCACCTGCTGATGTACGACCCGCACACCGCGCTGACCCTGGCCGAATGCAGCGAACTGGTACAAGACCCGGACACCCTGCGTGATGACCTGGAGCGCCGCTGTAAAAGCGGCTGGGAACTGGCCGGTGTGCTGGCCTCGAAAATGCTGCCGCAGATCTTCCGTATCGACTCGCCGGTCTTTGCCCTGGAATTCGCCCCCGAGCACCAACGCGAGCTGGAAAAGCTGGTCACCGGCCTGGCCCCGGACACCTTCCAGGCCCAGGACAGCCTCGGCTGGGTGTACCAGTTCTGGCAAAGCAAGCGCAAGGAAGAGGTCAACAAGTCCGAGGTCAAGATCGGCGCCGACGAACTCTCGCCCGTCACCCAGCTGTTTACCGAGCCCTACATGGTCAGCTTCCTGCTGGATAACAGCCTGGGCGCCTGGTGGGCCGGCCAACGGCTCACCGCCCAAGACTGGCAAGGCGCCCAAAGCGAACAGGAACTGCGCGAAAAAGCCGCCATCCCCGGCGTGCCACTCACCTACCTACGCTTCGTCAAAACCCCCTCTCCCCTCGCGGGAGAGGGCCGGGGAGAGGGGGAAAAAGAGGGAGAACCATGGCAACCCGCCTCCGGCACCTTCGACGCCTGGCCCAAGCACCTGAGCGAACTCAAAGCCCTGGACCCCTGCTGCGGCTCCGGCCACTTCCTGGTGGCCGCCTTCCTGATGCTGGTCCCCATGCGCATGCAGGCCGAACAGCTCAACCCCCGCCAGGCCATTGACAAGGTACTCAGCGAAAACCTCCACGGCCTGGAGCTGGACCAGCGCTGCGTCGAACTGGCCGCTTTTGCGGTGGCCCTGGAAGCCTGGCGTTACCCCGATGCCGGTGGTTACCGCACCCTGCCGGAATTGCACCTGGCCTGCAGTGGTCTTTCCATCGCCGCTGCCCGCGACGAATGGAAAGCGCTCAGCCGCAAGGCCGGCAAACAGAATCTGACCATTGCCCTGGACTGGATGTACCAGACCTTCCAGGATGCCCCGGTGCTCGGCAGTCTGATCAACCCGCGCCGCAGCAAAGCCGCGCAGATCGCCCAGTGGAACGAATTGCAGCAATTGCTGGGTGAAGCACTCACTCAGGATCAGGCCAACCAGCAAAGCCAGACCGACGGCGAAATCTCAGCCCTGACCCATCGCCTGGAGGCGGGCATTGTCGCCCAGGGCTTGGCCAAGGCCGCTGAACTGTTGGCTGGCCAATACACCTGGGTCATCACCAACGTGCCTTACCTGGCGCGGGGCAAGCAGCACGAGACCCTCAAGGATTACTGCGAAAGCTATTACCCCGAAGGCAAGAATGACCTGGCAACCGTGTTTCTCGACCGTTGCCTCGAGTTCTGTGTGCAGGGCGGTACTGCCAGTATTGTGCTACCGCAGAACTGGTTATTTCTTACGGGCTATCGCAAATTCCGAGAAAAGCTGTTGCAGAACGACAGCTGGCATTTGATTGCCCGACTGGGTCCAGGCGCCTTCGAGACCATCAGTGGCGAGGTGGTCAAAGCCATTCTGATCAACCTGAGTCGTGGCAATGCCGCAGGCCAGTCGGCGGATCTGCTGCACAGTGGCGAGCAGGGCAACTGGATTCGTGGGGTGGATGTGTCCGAGCCGCGCACGGCGGCGGAGAAGGCGGCGGGGTTGTTAGCGGATGACGTGAAAAGTGTGGAGCAGGGGAGGCAGTTGGGGAATCCGAACAGCGCGATTGAGCTGACGGATATGTCCCAGGTGGTCCGTGTGGGCGATTTTGCCTATGTAAGAGGGGGGATTACGACTGGAGACTCCCCTAGGTTTAGAAGATTCTTTTGGGAGATAGACAACTCATCAGGGAATTTCTCATTTCAGCAAAGCACAGTTTCAAATAGCTTTCATTTTTCTGGGCGCCAGCTTTGTCTGCTTTGGGAGAAGGGAGGCGGGCAGCTTTCGTGGGTAGCAGAAAACGGTGGGGCTACTATCGCTGGTCGTGATGCATGGGGGCGTTCGGGCATTGCTATCACATACACTGGATCATTAAAAAATACGCTTTATTCGGGCTCTTTATACGAAAACATAATTTGCGTCTTGATCCCTAAAAATGATTGCAACTTACCTGCTTTGTGGGAGTTTTGCTCTTCAGATAAATTTGAGGAATCTGTTCGATCTGTAAATCAAAAACTAAGTGTCGACGTTCGTTATTTTGAGAAGGCTCCAATTGAGCTCTCAAAGTGGCAAGAAGTATCTAGGAGTAAGTACCCTGACGGCCTCCCCCAGCCCTACACCAACGATCCCAGTCAATGGATCTTCCACGGCCACCCCTGTGGCTCGGTCATCTGGGACGAGGACACCAAATGGACCGCCCACGGCGACCTGCGCGTCGATGACAGCGTGCTGCAGGTCGCTGTCGCCCGTTTGCTTGGTTACCGCTGGCCCGCGGAGCTGGACCCCGACATGGAACTGGCCGCCGAACAGCGGGAATGGGTCGAGCGTTGCGCGGAACTGGCCGGTTTTGTCGATGACGACGGCATTGTCTGCCTGCCGCCGGTGCGCGGTGAAAAGGCCGCCGACCAGCGCCTGGAAGCCCTGCTGCAAACCGCCTATGGCGACGCCTGGACCACCCCGCTGAAAAACCGCCTGCTCGACGCCGTCGGCAGCAAATCCCTCAGCCTCTGGCTGCGCGACAAGTTCTTCGAGCAGCACTGCAAGCTGTTCCAGCACCGGCCCTTTATCTGGCACATCTGGGACGGCCTCAAGGACGGCTTCAGCGTCCTGGTCAACTACCACAAGCTCGACAAGGCCGGCCTGGAACGCCTGATCTACACCTACCTGGGCGACTGGATTCGCACCCAGCAGGCCGGCCTCGCCAACGGCGAAGACGGCGCCCAGGAACGCCTCGCCGCCGCCGAAGTCCTGAAAAAACAACTGGAAGCCATCCTCGAAGGCGAAAAACCCTACGACATCTTCGTCCGCTGGAAGCCCCTGGCCGAACAACCCATCGGCTGGACCCCCGACCTCAACGACGGCGTCCGTCTCAACATCCGCCCCTTCCTCAAAGCCCGCGACGTCGGCAAAAAAGACGCCGGCATCCTGCGCTGGAAGCCCAACATCAAATGGACCAAAGACCGCGGCAAAGACGTCCAATCCGCCCCTTGGTACAAACTGGGCCTGGAATACGGCGAAGGCGAAGGCGCCCGGATCAATGATCATCACCTGAGTTTGGCTGAGAAGCGAGCGGCGAGGGATAAGTGATGCCAGCCCGACATCGTGATGATCCGTTGGAATTGGAGAGTACCAGTGCACGTTTCTGAGCTTACACTATTGAATTTCAGGGGAGCCAGGAATCTTCCGATTCGTCTCGACGAACATTTGAACGTATTTGTAGGGATGAACGGCTCAGGCAAATCCAGCATTCTCGATGCGACAGCCATTCTGTTGTCTTGGCTGGCAAACAGAATACGTTCGACTTCAGCATCCGGTCGCCCAATAGATGAGAGCGATATTCGTAATGGCACCTCGGCAGCTACCATCGAGATCGTTTGCCATGACACCAGCCATTTCAAATGGAGTCTGGCGAAAACACGGTCTGGCTATAGTCGCAAAGACCATGCATCCATCCTGATAAATGCGACGGAACTTGCCAAGCGCTATCAGGCAATGATTTCCGATAGCTCAGGCGAGGTGAATATACCGGTGCTGGCCTACTACCCGGTCAATCGAGCGGTATTGGATATCCCCCTGCGGATTCGCAACAAGCACCAATTTGGCTTACTGGATGCCTACGAAGGCGCATTGACCAGTGGCGCCAACTTTCGAACTTTCTTTGAGTGGTTTCGTGAGCGGGAAGATTTGGAAAATGAAAACCGTCGCTATCAGGCTGACCTGATCAAGCCTGACGGGTATACCTTTCCTGATCCCCAGTTAGAGGCCGTTCGCCAAGCACTGGCGATCTTCATGCCGGACTTTGGCAATCTCACGGTACGCCGTAAACCCTTGCGCATGGAGGTTGAAAAGAAAGGCCGGCGCTTGACCGTCAACCAGTTGTCAGACGGGGAAAAGTGTCTGATGGCAATGATTGGCGACCTGGCACGTCGACTGGCGATTGCTAATCCGATGCGTAAGAACCCGTTAAAAGGTGATGGTGTCATCCTGATCGATGAGATCGATCTTCACCTTCACCCCAAATGGCAACGGATTCTGATACCCCGTTTGCGTGAAGTATTTCCCAATTGCCAGTTTCTGGTATCGACGCATTCACCCCATGTGATTACTCATATCCAGCCAGAACACTTGCATCTACTAAAAATGGAAGATGGTGCTCTGGAGGTCGTTCCTGTCGCTGAGTCCTACGGCAAAAGTGTGGATCGTATCCTGGAGGACATCATGGGGCTTGAGACCACCAGGCCCGATGCGGTTCATCATGATTTAAGAAAGCTGCATGCGCTTATCCAACAGGGGGAACTGGCGAGTGCTCAGGTTAAGCTGGCGGCGTTACAAGAGAGGATTGGCGCTGACCCGGAATTGGTCAAAGCGTCCGTGCTGATTAGACGCAAGGAACTGATCGGAAAATGAAATACATTGTGAAGGGGCGTGAACCAGGCGTTTTTTCCGCTTGGAAAGCGCTTGAGAACCCCGACTGGACACCAACTTACGATGATCTCCGAGGGGCAGAAAAGCAAGCAGTGAAGGCTGCACTGATGCAAGAGCAAGGCTATCTCTGCTGCTACTGCGAGCGTCAGCTCAGCGATGACGATTCACATATTGAGCACTTTAAGCCGCAGCACTTGGCCGACGTTGATCCGTTGGATTACGCAAACTTGCTTTGCTCCTGTCAGAACCAGCTGGACAAGGGAGTGCCCAGGCATTGTGGCAATCTTAAAGGGGACTGGTTTGATGCGCACTTGCTGGTATCGCCCACCTCTCCAGACAGTGAAGCGCGTTTTTTATACACAGCGGATGGCCATATCTTTCCGCGTGAAAATGATGCTGCTGCTTTAGCAACGATTCAGCGTCTTGGACTTGATATTCCAAAACTTGTCAGCATGCGCTCTGCGGCCATTGCCCCTTTTTTGGATGAAAATCTGACTCATGAAGAGTTGAGCCACTTTGTCGATGGTTATCTGCTGAAAGACGCCGACGGTCGTTTTGGTCCCTTCTGGACCACTATTCACGGCTTGTTCGATGGTGCATTTGAGATAGTTGATTGACTTCTGAAAATAAGTTTTCACGAGTGATGAGTGCGCCATGCCCCAATTCATGGCCTTGTCCATTAACGTAAAACCGGGCCGGCCATCTGGATCAAGTGTGTGGTCGAAGGTGTTTTGCCAGGTATTGAGTTGCCCCCGACCGAACAGAACAACAGACAGGCAGGTTGCATGGATGATGGAAAAGTCACCGTCGATGGTGTCAGATGGGCAATAATTCATTCTGGATGTTAGGTGCTGCACAATGAGCGCAATTCAAGGCCGTGATGGACACCTATCCTTTGCGGGATTTCAGCCAATGACTGTGAGTTTGAGCCCAGTAAAACTGGCTGTTGCCGGAGAGAAATATGCTTAAGAAGCTCACGTTGACCAACGTCGGCCCCGCGTCGAGTATGGATCTGGACTTTGGCAAGCGTCTAAACCTGATCACCGGCGATAACGGCTTGGGTAAGAGCTTTCTGCTGGACATTGCCTGGTGGTCGATGACCCGCAAGTGGCCGGCAGAGCTGAACAGCAGCCTGACAGTGGGCAAGAAAGTCCGTCCCCACGCAAAAAAGGACGGTGAGATCAGCTTTTGCTTTACCGCAAAAAGTAAGGATGAGCGCTACAGCAGCAATTATCAGCGCCGTGAAGAAGCCTGGACCGGACGATCCGGTCGCCCGGCCAACCCTGGTTTGGTGCTGTATGCCATGAGTGACGGCAGCTTTGCCGTCTGGGACCCTGCCCGCAACTACTGGCAGACCAAAAACAATGTGGACATTCAGGAGCGCCGCCCGGCTTTTGTCTTCAGCCCGGTTGATGTGTGGGATGGCTTGGAGGAAGAGGGCAGTGTGCTCTGCAATGGCCTGATCCAGGACTGGGCGACGTGGCAGAAGGAAGATGGCAAAGCCTTCAAGTTACTGAAGAAAGTGCTCAAGGCGCTGTCACCCAACGAAAGGGAAGCCATGGTGCCCGGCAAGCTGGGCAAACTGAGCCTGGATGACGTCAGGGACATACCCACCATCACCATGCCCTATAAGCAGGATGTGTTGGTGCTGCACGCCTCTTCGGGTATGAAGCGGGTAATGGCCTTGGCTTATTTTCTGGTATGGGCCTGGCTGGAGCATGGCAAGGCCGCCGAGCACCTGGGTGAAGAACCGACCCATCAGGTGGTGTTCCTGATTGACGAGGTCGAATCCCACCTGCACCCGAGTTGGCAAAGAACCATCGTGCCTGCGCTGCTCGATGTGATGAAGCAACTGACCAAACGCCCTGACGTGCAACTGATTACCGCCACCCATTCCCCGTTGATCATGGCATCGGTTGAGCCGCTGTTTGATGAGCGCAGGGATGCCTGGTTTGACTTGGATCTTGAGAAGGGTGATGTGGTACTGCGCAAGCGCCCGTTTGTCCGCCATGGAGATGCATCACGCTGGCTCACCAGCGAAGCGTTTGACTTGGGCAGCGCCAGGTCTTTGGAAGCCGAAGAAACCCTGGAGCAGGCCGCAAGAATCCTGTCGGAAGAGGTCATTGATGCTGAGCTGGCAAAGACCCTCGACGCTAAATTGCGCACCTTGTTGGGGGATACCGACCCGTTCTGGATCAGATGGCGTTATGTGGGGGAGAAGCAGGGGTGGCTGCAATGATCCCCGTTGCGGAACAGCCAGAGCCTCGCACTTTTGATGCGCAGGTGAGGGTAAAGGGGTTGGCGCATCTTCAGAGAAAGGGATTTTCCCTGAATCAGCCCTTGCCTCCGAATGCGAAGATAACGCCCTATTGGCGTGACTGCTTAACTGATCTGTACCAAGCGTATGGCGGGATTTGCGCTTATCTTGGCGTGCACTTCGAGCGGGTAATGGGGGGCGGCAGTGTCGATCACTTCATCGCCAAGTCAGCCAATGCCGGTTTGGCCTATGAGTGGAAGAATTACCGACTGGCCTGTACCACAATGAACAGTCGTAAACGTGAGTACAGTGATGTGCTGGATCCTTTTTATCTGGCGCCTGACCTGTTCCGTTTGCAGCTTTCCACAGGCCATATTTACCCAAATCCGAATCTACCTGCCCAGGCTATGCGTTTGGTTGAGGAAACCATTGAACAGCTTGGTCTTGATGATCCCCAGTGTCGTGCGCTGCGTACCAGCTGGTATCAGGATTACCTGGAACACAAACTGCCTGCCGACTACCTGAAAAAGAAATCGCCCTTTGTCTGGTACGAAGCCAACCGCCAGGGACTGCTATGAAACTGATTGACCTGCTGGCCCAGGAAGTCCGCGCCAGCGCCGCTTACAACTCCAACGTGCAAGTCGCGCCCAAGGTCATTCTCTGGACCGACAAGTTACGTCAGTGGGAGTCGGCTTTGCCTCTGCTGCAGGCTGCTTTGCCAGAACTGATTGTGCTGGGTGACTATACCCCCGAACGTAAAACCGGGCCGGCCATCTGGATCAAGTGTGTGGTCGAAGGTGTTTTGCCAGGTGTTGAGTTGCCCTCCGACCGAACGCCCATTGTCTATCTGCCGGGCTATGAGCGGCGTGATTTGCGGGCAATTTCGGCGTGCCCGGAGTCACTCAAGCCGTTGGCTGAACTTCAGTACCGTGGCTGCTGGTGGATATACAGCAATGCTGGCCGAGACTGGACGGTCAATGCTTTTTTAGTATCGAGTAACGGGGGTGCCGGGCTCGATGTAGCTAAAGATGATAAGACCCAGCAGGTTATGCTTCGCGTGCTGCCTGACATTCTCACGAGTGAGCGCGATGATCTGTGCAATCGCCGCCTGGAAGCGGCGGACTTCAATAAATTGGTCAGCAGCGATCCGGTGCGTGACTTGCTCAGTTGGATGAATGACAGCCAGGCCTGTCGGGAGCGCTGGGAGCCTTCACGCTGGCAAGCCCTGGTCGGCATTTGCGACACTGAATTCCACTTCCACCCCGAACAGGATGGCGAACTCACCGCGGCAGAACTGCTGTGCCAGCGTCAGGGTGTCTGGGAAGGGGTCTGGCAGCGTTTCCTGGAGTCATGCAACCACTACCCCCGGTTGCCGCACCTGCTGTTGAAGGTACGGGCGGATCTTGCGGCCAGTGGTGCCAGTTACCCGGCGATAAACGCCAGTGAGGAGCAACAGCTTGAGCACGACCTGAACGGGCTGCTGCAGCTTGATCCGGCCAAGGCCCGCTTGGGTATCACACACCTTGAGAGCCACCATGCGGAGCGCCGCGACTGGGTATGGCATGCCCTGGGCATGGCTCCCCTGGCGGGCGTGCTGCAGCATCTGGCCGAGGTCGCCAAAGCCACGTCAACCACGTTCTCCGGTGCTGATCCCGAGGAGATGGCGAGCCAGTATCGGGACCACTATTGGCGTGCGGATGATCACGCCCTGCGCGCATTGGCCTATCCGCTGACTTCTGGGCAACAGGGTTTGGTGCAAGGCCTTCTGGATTTGATCTATACCCCTTGGCTGGATGGCATCACACGCAACTTTCAGAACCTGGTGCACAGCAAGGGCTATCCGGGCCTGGATCGTGCCAATGAAGCCACGGCGGATTATGCCATGGCGGGTGAGGCGGTATTTTTTGTCGATGGCCTGCGCTTTGATACGGCTCAGCGCTTGAGCGAGAAGCTGCAAGGCCTGGGCGACGTCCAGCTTGGCTCGAGCTGGGCGGCATTGCCTTCCGTGACGGCAACGGCCAAGGCGGCGATAACGCCCGTGCATGATCGCTTGACCGGGCGGGTGACGGATCGGGATTTTGAACCGAGCCTTGCGGATGGTGACAAGGACTTTTCCGCCCACCATCTTCGCAGGCTGCTGCAAGAGAAAGGCTGGCAATACCTGGAAGAAGGTGATGCCGGTGATCCTTCGTCGAATGCCTGGCTGCAAAGTGGCGATATCGACAAGGAAGGCCATGTTAAAGGTTTGAAACTGGCTGCTCGCATCGATACCTTGCTGGATGAGGTGGTCGAGCGAAGCGAGGAACTGATTGCCGCCGGCTGGCGGAAGATCCGCATTGTCACCGACCACGGCTGGGTACTCACCCCCCGGCCGATGTCGAAAGTTGATTTGCCCAAGCACCTGACCGAGACCCGTTGGAGCCGTTGCGCGGTCATCAAGGACTCTGTGGATACGGGCTATCAGCAAGTGGGCTGGTACTGGAACAGTGCTGTCAGTATCGCCATGGCGCCTGGTGTCTGCAGCTTCAAGGCCGGCCAGCACTATGACCACGGCGGCTTGAGCTTGCAGGAGTGCCTGACGCCCGTGATTGAAATACGCAGTGCACAGTCAGCCGTTGCTGTACCGGCCGTCACTGCGACCCTGTCGGATATTCGCTGGCTGGGCCTGATCTGCAAGATTCAGGCTGAGACCCAGGCTGAAGGCGTGTTGGCGGTACTGAGAACTCACCCCGGTGACCCTGATTCAGAAATCACCAAGCGCAAGCCGCTCAAAGAGGGCAAATGCAGCTTGATGGTGGACGACCAGTTTGAGGGCAGCTCGGCGGTACTGGTATTGCTGGATGATCAAGGTCATGTGCTGGCGAAGAAGCCGACACTGGTAGGAGGCGAATAGGTGGAAATGGATACGCTGGACCACAAGGCGGCTGCAGCCTTCGAGGGTTACCTGGTCCGTAAGGATTTGGTCCGAACCTTTGCCCGCCAGTTTCCGGTGCCGACCTATGTGGTCGAGTTTATGCTGGGGCGTTACTGTGCATCGACCGATCCAGAGGAGATTGAGGAAGGACTTGAGATCGTTCAGCGTCAACTGTCCTCCCGAACCGTGCGTGCCGGCGAAGAGGAGCTGTTCAAAGCCCGGGCCTATAAACAAGGCTCGGCCAAACTGATTGATATTGTCAGTGTGCGTTTCGTGGAAAAGGAAGGCGGTTACCTGGCCAGCCTGCCCAGCCTGAACCTGAACCGTGTACGCATCCCTGACAAGATTGTCGATGACAACGAGCGCTTGTTGACCGGTGGTTTTTATGCCGAGGTCACCCTGGAATATGACAGTGTGATTGCCGAGGAGAAGGGCAACGCTTTCGGCATATCGGAGCTGCGGCCGATTCAGATGTCCAAGCGCAATGTGCTGGACATTCTGGCTGAGGCGCGTAGCAACTTCAGTAGTGAGGAATGGCGTGACTTTCTGATTCGCTCCATTGGTCTGGAGTCCAACGCGCTGACCCAGCGTGACAAGGATGCCATCCTGCTACGAATGGTGCCCTTCGTGGAGCGCAACTACAACATGGTTGAGCTGGGACCGCGGGGAACCGGCAAAAGCCATCTATTTCAGCAGGTGTCACCTTATGCTCACCTGATTTCCGGTGGCAAGGCGACCATCGCCAAGATGTTCGTTAACAATGCCAATGGTCAGCGTGGTCTGGTCTGCCAGTACGATGTGGTCTGCTTTGATGAGGTCAGCGGGATCTCCTTTGACACCAAGGAAGGGATCAACATCATGAAGGGCTACATGGAGTCCGGTGAGTTCAGCCGTGGCAAGGAAAGTATCCGTGCCGATGGCTCCATGGTGTTTGTCGGCAATTTTGATGTGGATGTCGAGCACCAACAACGGATCGGGCATTTGTTTGGCCCGCTGCCGGCCGAAATGCGCGATGACACCGCCTGGATGGACCGTATCCACTGTTACCTGCCTGGCTGGGATGTGCCGAAGATGAGCAGGGAACTGACCACGGACCACTTCGGTCTGGTGAGTGATTTTTTCTCCGAGTGCATGAGCCGGCTCAGGTTCGAGAGCCGCGTGTCGGCATTGCAAAACCGTGTCCATCTCGGCGGTGCACTCAGTGGCCGTGATACCAATGCCGTCAACAAGACGGTGTCTGGCCTGCTCAAGCTGATGTATCCCAGCCAGGATATGCCGATCTCCGACGAGGATCTGGAGTGGGCTACCCGTCTTGGCCTTGAAGTACGCCGACGGGTCAAGGAACAGCAAAAGCGTGTGGGCGCAGCCGAGTTCCGCAATACCCATTTCAGCTACTTCATTGGTGATGACGGCATTGAGAAGTTCGTAGCAACGCCCGAGCTCAGAGCTGACAATGAGATCGGTGATGACCCGCTGGAGCCGGGTCAGATCTGGACCATCAGTGAAGGCGGCTCAGACATTGAAGACAATGCCGGCCTGTACCGTATCGAGGTCAACGAAGGACCAGGCTCTGGGGTTAAGATCCTCAACAATCCAGCACCCCCGGCATTCAAGGAATCGGTACGCTATGCCGAGCAAAACCTGTATTCACGTGCTGGACAGCTGATCGGTGACCGCGACCCGCGTGCTCACGAGTTCTCCATTCAGCTTCGTGCTTTCGATGCTGCAAGGCGTGGTTCCAAGCTTGGCATGGCCGCCCTGATCGCGATGTGTAGCAGTTTGCTGAAAAAGTCTATAAAAGGCGGCCTGATCGTGGTTGGAGAAATTAATTTAGGCGGGTCTATTGAGCCCATCAGCAGCGCTGTAAACATCGCCGAATTAGCTGTGGAGAAAGGAGCAAGTACGCTTTTGATGCCAGTGACTTCAAGGCGACAGCTCTATGATTTATCGGATGATATGGCAACCAAGATTGATATTCAGTTCTACCAGGATGCGCGTGATGCATTGTTGAAGGCGATTGTGGAGTAGATCTACCGTTAGTGAATGCATCCCGTTCATCTTATTCATCCGCTTCGGGCGGTACGGCTGCCGGGATGACCAACAACAGCTCGGAATCATCAATCAACCGGTACACCGGGCGCCTGCCGGACAATCGTTCGCTCTGATCCAGGATGATCTGAACACCCTCGCCACGCTTATCCATCATGGCGCCGCGACCTGTTATGGCTTTGTCAGCCGCGGGCACTTGGCACTTGGCCAGCAGGCTGGTGATGGCTTCGTTGCGGGCGGCCTGACGGTAGGGAAGGCTGTCCACCGTCATGGTATTGGGGATGGCGCCGGGAGAATACAGCTCAAGCCGATCCGCAAACATCCGCAGACGGATTTTGGCGCCGTGGATGGAGTAATCCCGGTGGGCAACGGCATTGACCAACGCCTCGAAGACGGCCGTCATGTCGTATTGCGGCAAATCACGCCGGCCCTCATCCTTAATGGCGTAGACCTGCATGTTCTTGCGGACGAAGTGACAGGCCGCCAGCACCTGGACGTTGAGCGGCCCTGTGATGTCCTGGGCATCGAGCTGATAGGCCGTGTCACCCTGCGGCAGCACCTCGGTGCCACGATACGCCACGGCCTGAATGAAGGCATTCGGCAACCAGCGGCGGGGGTCTGTACTCGCCATCAGCACGCCGGTAATCGTAGGGCGAAGTGCTCCGTCGGCATCGGAACGCGCCATGGCGAGCTTGTCCAGCAGCACCTCGCGCGAGTCCTGCACGCGGGGGCTGGCAAAACGCTGCCACAGGTCGTCGGCAGATCGTCGAGCGTGGCGCCGGGCACCGGCTGCTCGTCGAAGCGGATAATGCGGACTTGGCTGCGTTGCTGGAACAATCGTGCCAGATAATCCGGTGCCATCTCGCGCTTGGCGCTGCCAACGCGGTGCAAATAACCACCAGGGCTTTTATGCACGAACAGGCTGCCCGTGACATCGACTTTCAAAACCGGCAGTTGTTCGCCAGAGGTACTGGGCAGGGTCAGGCGCTCGATCACTGGCGTCAGCGGTGGGGTGATGCTGTCCAGGCAAATTTGCCGGACGAAATCCTCCACCAAGTCCAGACGCTCAAGGGGAATGCCAAGCACCTCCCGGGTATCATCAACGCCCAGCACGCATACACCGCCACGGCTGTTGGCAAAGGCCGCCAGTTCATCGGCCAGGGAATCTTTATGGGGTGCCGATACCTTTGGACCGGTAAAGCGCACTTCCTTCAGTTCCAGATAGGAGTCCTCCCCCAGGCGAATCTTGTCAAGCAAGTCGGCAATGTTATCGAACACGTCAAACCTCCCTTCCCAGGCGCTGATAACGCCGTTCGAACGCCTCTTCGCCACCCTCCATCACTTGGCAGACTTCCCGGCGCATGGTCTTGTCCTGCAAGAAGCCGGTTTGCTTCACATGGCACTGGTGGTTGAAGTCCAGCACATGAATCAGCTCCGCGTCACCATTGACAACGATGTTGGGGTTGTGGGTCACGATGATGAGCTGACGGCGCAGTTTGTTGCTGCGAATTTGCTGGACCACCAGGCCGTAGATCAGGTGATTGTCCAGATCATCCTCGGGCTGGTCGAGCACCAGCGGCTCGTTGCCGTGCGCCAGCAGGAAGGCCAGCATGGCGGCTGCGCGCTGTCCGGCGGAAGCTTGGCCGATGGATTGAAAGTCCCGACCATCGCCTTTGCGGCTGTACTCTACTTGCAAACCGTCTTCGGGGAACCAGCAGAGGATGTGATCGACGAACTCAGGGCGCTTGTCGGCCTCAGCTTTCAGGAATCTATTGAACCACCCGCCAAACTCCGCGCTACCACCACATGCCTGCAACAGGCGCTTCTTTTGCGCCAGCAACGCCTGCTCAAAGGCCGTTGTGTCCCATGCTCCCGGCTGCTCGATAAGATCAACCGTGCCCAGCAGGTCCGCTACAAGCCCCTTGGGGGACTCACCATCTTGCGCCTGATACAGGTCGTCCACGTATTTGCCGTCAGCAGCGCCGAGCACCTCCCGCAATGAGTGCTCGATGCCTTGCGCATCCCGGCTGTAAGGGATCAGCTCAATCCGCACAAAGGGATTGCCGTGCAGCGTTGCCTGTAGAAACGCGCTGCGCTGCGCGCTGATGGCGCGGCGGGCGGACTGCACCTGCTCCAGTAACGCTTTGGCTTTTTCGCGCAGATTCGCGTGCTGCTTCTGCAAGGCCTCCAACCGCCTCAACTCAGTTTCCAGCCGCTGTTTTTCCTGCACCAGACGGCCGTACTCGCTGGGGTCGCTGACCCCCTGTTGCTGCAAATCGGCCTTGAGCTGAGCGTAAGCCGCCTCGGCCACACCGATCCGCGCAAACCAGGGCGATGCGTCCAGTTCTCCGCGCAGGACTTGCCCGCGCTCCCGCAGCGCGGCAGCCGCGCTTTCGACCTCCTGCCTCGCTTTGTCGATGGCCGCGTGTAGCGCCTGGACGAGACTCAGTGCTGGACCGTCTTCGGCGGCATCGAACAACCTCTCCGGCAAGTCTTCCGCCAGCAAGTCTGCAGCAACGTCCTTCAAGCGGGCAGCCAGTTCGGCGGAAGCTTCAAACTGACGTTCCAGCTCGCGGCTTTGTCGGCTGGTGCGCTGGTAGTTCTTCAATACCGCCGCATGGTCAGCACCCTCGAAGCGGGCAAGCTTGCACTGAATGTCTTGCAGGGAAAGCGTCAACGACTCGCGCCCTTGCAGCTTGCCTTCCAGCTCGCGCATCTGTGCCCGAGCGGCCAGGAAAGCACGCTTGGCCTCTTCGAAGGCAGCCTGCTGCGACTGCGTGCCAGCCGCATCGTCGATCACCTTCAGCAATGCCTGCTGGCTGTCGCCGGCCAAGGCCGCAATCTGCCCCTGACTGAACAAGCGCAGCGGGAAGCGTTGTTCGGTGATGGTTTGGCTGACCGAGGGTTTGAAACCAGCTGTGACGACGTCCCATTCTTCCACCGCATGCCCGTGGCCATCCTGCCGCCAGATCAGGCGATAGGACGTGCCATCACGATGCACTTGCACGTGAATGGCGGTTTCCGCGCGCAAACCGCCTTCGTCGTTGCGGGTCTTTGCGATTTTGTTGAAGCGGTTGAAGGTCTGCCCCGCTTCCGAGGCAGGTGACAGCTCCCGCTCCCGCCGATAGGCCAAACGCAGGGCATGCACAATGGTTGATTTGCCAGTACCGCGTCCGCCGATCAGGGCATTGAAGTAGGGGTTGAGGGGCAAGCTGGCGGGCAAGCTGCCGCGCCCCATATAGCGCGCCTCGCGGATTTCAATCGACTCGATGAAATGCTCGGGCGTGTTGAACGGCGTAAAACCGCTGCTTTCATCACTGCGCCGAACGGAAATCTCTTGCCCATCCAGCAGCGCAAGGCGCAAGCCTTCCAGGCTGGGCTTGGCCATCTTGATCCAGGTGTAGCGCGACCCTGGAACAGCCGCACCCTGGAAGCTGTGGCAATCGCTGCCGACCACGCTGGCAAAGCGCAGCTTCAGTTCGTCCAGCACCATCGGCGTAGGACTGGAAGATGCTGCCCACTCCAGGGCCAGGATGCCGGGTTCCTGCAAAACCTGCTTGACCGTGATGGTATCCAGCAGGCATTTGCGCGTGCCGGGCTCGACCTGCAGCAGTCCCTTGTCACCCTCTACATGTGCCGGAATGGCAAGACCGCCCTCCGCCAGAATGCGCTCCACCACCTGGGCGGCACCGATTCGAGTGACGCCATCGCTGTCGCCGCGCGTGCCTTGGTAGTCCACCCTCGCCAGCAGGTCGCTGACGGTCTGGCTGGTAGCCGACGGGTCGAAGATCGCCAATATATGAAAGCCGCCCTGCACCGAGATTTCCACGCCAGGGAACAGGTGCAATTCACGGAAACCGACAGGCGGAGTTCCAGCGTCGGCCTGGCGCTTCATGTCTGCATAATCAGTCTTGAGCTTGTCGATCCACTCACCCGTGTTATGGTCGGTGACCGCCACGCAGTCAATCTCGGCGGCCATGTACTTGAGCAGCCAGGTTTGCGGCGTCAGTTCATCGGACGTGCCGATGGCGGCTTGCCAGGCATTCGTATCTTTGGAAGCCGGGGTGTGAGTATGGAAATCGAACTTCCACCAGCGTGCGCCGGGATAGGACCAGGGTTGGCTCATGCTCTTCTCCTGATTGCGGCCATCATTCCTCCGCCTTGGTTCTCGGCACCGGCATGAACGCCTGCACCTCATCCCTGAACGGGCTGTCGTCGAACTCGTCCAGATCGCAGGTGAGACACGCCTCAATGTCCTTGCAGTTGACGCGCAGGTGATCTACGGCTGAGTGGTCCTACCCGATGGATCTGGCTATGACAGGGGCGTAACCGTTTTATCGATTACTCGAATAGCCGCTTTTGCTTGACGATGTAACCCGCAGGCCTCTTCTGCTTTTCCAGTACGCCTTCGTCGACCAGGCGCTGCAGCCACGCCTTGGCCTGAGTTTTTGACACGTCCAGCGCTGCAGCCACTTCTGCGTCTTTCATCGGCGTACTCAATAGCTGCTCAATTGCTTCACGAACGGCAGCGAAGAGCATTTCTGCTGGGGTAGATTCCGGCTGCCGAGGTTTCTCGGCACCGTCTAGTAGCGCTACTGCCTCTGGCGTGGCCGACGGCGCTTTTTCCAATGGTGGAGCGGGTGGCTGCGTATCGGAAACAACATCGACCATCGCAAATGGCTTAATCTCGTTCTGGGGCACCGGAGCCGTATTGCGTGGCACTGGAGCCGTTGGCTTGGCGTCAGCCAACGATGACTCTTCGTTCGAGAACAGCGCAAAACCAACCTGTGGGGATGCCGGCGGCGTTGGCATCTCCACGTTGAAAACATCCTCGAACGAATCCACGTCTTGCGGATTCGGCCAGGGAAGAGCACCCTTCTTTCGCAAACCATTCAATCCTGCGGAAGACTCGCCCGTCGATCGAATGAAGACCGGGATGAACTTGAGTTTGTCAAGCTGCTCGACAGCACCCGACCAAGTGCCACCTTTGTTGAGATCGGAACTGACCACCAGTGAGGTGTCTGCCAATGCATAAATCAGCTTGTTCCGCTGCATGGCGTTGCCGACGTTGAACCCGGCACTCGGGTCGTAGGGCGAAATCAGCACCAGTTCCCCATTGAGCAGCAGGTTACGGTGCTCGCGGTTCATGGTGGTTTTTTCCAGACTGTTCGCCAGCACACCACAAACTTTCCCTCCCCCCTCGAGCGCACCACACATGGCGGCCTGATCGATGCCCTTGGCGCCACCGGAGACAAGTGTTCTGCCTGCCCGAGCAGCGAGCCGGCCAACTGCCATGGTGTAATCGATGAGGGCGTCGTCCACATGGCGCGATCCCACGACGGCAAGCCCGCCGGTTTCGAGCAAAGCCATGTCGCCACAGCCGTAGAGCACTGCCGGGGCGTCTTCGCGCAGGCGGGCCTTCAGGCGGCGGGGGTACTCTGCATCGGCGCGACTGACTACCCAGATGGCGCGTGCTTGCCAGCGCTCAATCACTTGGCTCAGAAGGAATCCGCGTCCCAGCAATTTCTGCAGGCGGTTCTCGTCAATCACCGATTGGCACGCACGCAGGATCTCAGGCGCATCCGGCGAGAGGAGATCCGCAGGCTGACGCTGGATCTCGCGCAAATGACGTGCGAGACGTTTGTATTCACCAGGCGTGAGCAAATCCGATGACACAGCACCTCGTCCGGCAATGAGTGGCGCAGTCAGCAGCAGGATCGCCTGGGTATTGGGTGAAAGGACTGGCGTCATTCGTCGTGCCCCGTCTGAGCAAGGACCATAGGCCAAACGGCGCCACTACCGCCTTTGCGCAGCAGCCATGCAGACACCGTCAGCGTCCAGCGCGAGTCGACCATGTCATCCACCAGGAGGACCGGGCCGGGAGTAATGGGCTGGCCATTGAGTGCGAGTGAACCGTCAATGTTGCGCGCCTGTTGTGTACTGTTTGCCATCGTTTTCTGTTCGGGCCTTGCGTCTGTTTTCGCGATGACCATACGAAACGGCAGACACAGCGCAGCAGCCAAGCGTTGCGCAAAATTCGGTACCAATTCGGGATGCCGAAGTGAAGGAACACATGTCACCCAAGTCGGGCTCGGCTGCGGATTCCACTCATGGATCATCTTCACGCACGCAGCAACGAGGTCATCAGAAAAGTGGCCATCGTGGTATTTGCCCTGTCGAACCAAACCACCCCAGCCGGCATCGCCCCAGACGCAGAGGGCCTTGCCGGACTCAGCCTGATGGGCAGGAGCGATGAATCCCTTGACGCCGTACTGGGGCATTCCACCATCAGGCCATTTTTTGCGCGGATCGATGGGCAAGCTGGTTCGACGGAGAAATTCGACGGCAGCTTTGACCAGTTCGGTATCCACGGTTGTAGACAATGGCGGTAAGGCAGGTTCTGTGACAACACTTGGATCGCCGTCGAGCGCGCCAATCAAGAAGCCCATGTGCTCACCAAACGGCAGGCTGACGTAGTCCTGCATCTGCTGGTGCTCGTCTCGCCGTAGCGCAGTGAGGCGTTCCGCTCGCTCCCAGAACACTTCACTTAGCCTTGCCGCCGTGAGCTGCCACTTGCTGCCTTGCTTGGCGATGGGTGCCGGCGCTTCGAGGGATAGAAGTGCAATCGTCTTGTCGATACGTCCTTTGCTCAGATTGACTCGGCTCAGCAGTTCGGGGACTGATAACCCGTTGGGCTCGTCTTCAAGCGCTCCCAGGACATCGGCAACTTCCTGTCGGGTCGGGAAGGCAGTCCGGATAAACCAGTCAGTGATGTCAGACTCTTCCTGACCGCTGAGGAGTACTCCATAGGCGGAGTCCAGTGCGCGTCCCGCGCGACCAACCTGCTGGTAGTAGGCGACGACCGATCCCGGCATTTGGTAGTGGATGACAAATGCCAGATCCGGCTTGTCGTAACCCATGCCAAGTGCCGTTGTGGCAACCAGCGCTTTGACTTGGTTGTTGAGCAGCGCCTGCTCAAGCTGTTCTCGGCGATTTCCAGTCTCACCAGTGTAGGCTTCCACATTGAAGCCTTGGGTCTTCAACCATTGCGCCACTTGATTGGCATCACGAACCGTCAGCGTGTAGATGATGCCGTGGCCCTGCAGCGTGGTCAGTTGCTCTGCCAGCCAGGCAAGGCGCTCAGCCTGACTGGGTAAGCGGATCGTTTGCAGGGAAAGCGAGGTCCGGTTCAAGTCGCCACGTGAGACGTCCAGCTTCGGGCCAAGCACGGCTGTAAGGTCGTCCATCACGCGGTTATTCGCTGTTGCCGTGGTGGCAAGCAGTCGCAGGTTTGGCGGTAGTATCTTGACGATCCTCTCCAACAGGCGATAGTGAGGTCGGAAGTCGTGCCCCCAGTCGGAAATGCAATGGGCCTCGTCGATGACCAGCAACGAAATCTGTTCAGCGATGCTGGCCAGAACCTGCGTCCGAAAGCGCTCGTTCGCCAGGCGCTCCGGCGAGATCAGGAGAATGTCGATCTCCCCCTTGACCAGCTTGCCCTCGACTCCCGTCCAGTCGTCCATGTTGTTGGAGTTGATGGTGGCGGCGCGAACCCCCATCCGCTCTGCGGCAGCAATCTGATTTCGCATCAGCGCCAGTAGCGGCGAGATCAATAACGCAGGACCAGCCCCAGCTTCCCGCAGCAACTTGGTCGCTATGAAGTAGACAAAGCTCTTACCCCATCCGGTCTTCTGCACGACCAGCAAGCGGCCTTTGCCTTCGACGATGTGACGAATAGCGTCCTCTTGGCCTTCGCGGAAAGTGGCATCGGCGTGTCGGGAGCCGATCCGTAGCAGTTCCATCGCGCGTCTTGGATCGTAGATCACGTTATTGCTCTCCATTGTTTTGGTCGGGCGAGCGGTAACCCGGTGCCAACACAGTCTTCTTGACGCCATAAAGCGCCAGGTGATCTTTCAGCCAGAGCCTGAATTCATAAGCGCGCCGGTTGCGGTGTCGGGTTTTGGGAATCAGATGATGCCGGGTAAGCACTTCGGCCCGACCGCAGAGCTGGCAACGGTCGGGCGAATCTCCCAGTGTGGAAGGATCCAGCACGGTCAAATCGAGTGAATTTCCTTCCAGCGGACCATCTCCGACGCGAACCCCATGTAGGAGGCATGAACCCGGCGGATGAAGGGGTCGTCCGCTGTCATCTCCAGCAGCATGTCCCGGCTCAGCCGGCGCAGATCATCCAGCACGGCATCCGGGAAACGCCGCAGCTGAACCCCTTGCTCACTCACCAGTCGATCCAGGGTCTGCTGATTGCGGGCCAGGAATTCATGGAGCATCTGCTCGCCGACCAGACGACAGGCCTGGGCCACAGCGATCTGAAGGTGCTGGGGCAGGGCCTCGTAGGCATCCCGGTTGATCAGGGCCTCCACCTGCGAACTGGGGGCCTGCCAACCCGGGTGGTAGTAATAGGGGGCCTGACGATGCAGGCCCAGCGCCATGTCCTCGTGGGGTCCCATCCACTCGGCTGCATCCAGCAGCCCCGACTCCATGGCCTCCGGCAGGTCATCACCAGGCAGGCGGATCACCTCGGCCCCGGCGCGCCGCAGGACGTCGGCCCCCAGCCCCACGGCACGGATGCGTAGCCCCCGGAAATCTTCAATGAACTCGATCTCGCGCCGGAACCACCCCCCCATCTGGGCACCGGTATTGCCGCAGGGGAAGGGGATCACGTCAAAAGGACGATACAGATCCCGCCAGAGGGCCAGACCACCGCCCTCGTACAGCCAGGCCTGGGTCTCCAGCGCATTCATGCCGAACGGTACTGCGGTAAAAAACTGCGCAGCCCCGCTCTTGCCCCGCCAGTAATGGGCAGCACCGTGGCCGATCTCGGCGGCACCACGGGAGACGGCACCGAAGATCTCGAAGGGCGGCACCAGATCATCTGCCGCAAAGATCCGGATTTGAATGCGACCTTCGGACAGCTCATGGATGGTCCGTGCCAGCAACTGGGCGCCGGCGCCCAGGCCGGGAGACTCATGGGGCCAGGCGGTGATCATGCGCCAGTGAAAGCGACGGCCGGTATCCGGCGCCGAATGGTCACTGCCCTGAGGCATACCGCAACCGCTCAGGGCGCCGCCGGCAGCCAGGGCAGTGAGGGCGGCCTTGCCCAGGAAATCCCGTCGATGCATGGATGACCTCGGTTCTGTTGTTCAAAGTGTCAGATGGGTTCCAGCTTGGCAAAACCCACCACCAACCACTTGCTGCCCTGGCCGCCGACAAACCGTACCTGGACCCGGGCCGACTTGCCCTGCCCTTCCAGGTCGGTGATCACGCCCTCCCCGAACTTGGGATGACGCACCCGGGCGCCCATGGCCAGCCCACCCGCCTGCGCCGGCGCGCGGAACGGGGACGGTCGCGCCTGGGGCCGGGCGGGACTCTCGGGTATCGGACGCCGGATCATGGCCCGGGGCCGGACATCTTCCAACAGCTCGGTAGGCAGTTCCCCAACGA
Organism: Ectothiorhodospira lacustris; assembly: GCF_022227785.1. Classification (NCBI taxonomy): domain Bacteria; kingdom Pseudomonadati; phylum Pseudomonadota; class Gammaproteobacteria; order Chromatiales; family Ectothiorhodospiraceae; genus Ectothiorhodospira; species Ectothiorhodospira lacustris. Next base: position 103,493 of record NZ_JAJNQM010000001.1, read on the forward strand.
AGCGGGAGGGGGCGTTATAGGTCTCCCGGCCGTGCAGCCGACGGGTCTCCGCGTAACTCATCACCAGCCGGCGGCAAGCGCGGGTGATGCCCACATAAGCCAGACGCCGCTCCTCCTCCAGACGCCCGGGCTCATCCAGGGACATGCGGTGGGGAAACAGCCCCTCTTCCATGCCCACCAGGAATACCAGTGGAAACTCCAGCCCCTTGGCGGAATGCAGGGTCATGAGCTGAACGCAGTCCTCCCAGGGGTCTGCTTCCCCTTCCCCCGCCTCCAGGGCGGCATGGGAGAGAAAGGCGGTCAGGGGCGACATGTCCCCATGGGCCTCGGCATCGGGCACGAAGCCCCTGGCGGCGCTGACCAGTTCATCCAGGTTGTCCAGCCGGGTCTGGGCCTTTTCGCCCTTCTCCTGGGCGTAGTGCTCCCGCAGACCGGAATGGGCCACCACATGTTCCACCTGCTCGTGGAGTTCGATCCCCTGGCCGGCCTGCTGCATGGCTTCGATCAGCTGCGTGAAGCCGCGCAAGGCATTGCCGGCACGGGCGGTCAGGGTGCCCTGTGCCAGCAGGTGGCCGGCGGCGACCCACAGACTGCTGCCCTGTTCGCGGGCCTGCCCCCGGATCAGGGCCAGGGTCCGCTCCCCCAGTCCCCGGGCCGGCTGGTTGATGATCCGCTCCAGGGCGGTGTCATCCTCCCGGTTCTCCACCAGACGCAGATACCCCAGGGCGTCCTTGATTTCCGCCCGTTCGAAAAAGCGTAGCCCGCCATAGACGCGGTAGGGCACGGCGGCCTGGATCAGCACTTCCTCGAACACCCGGGACTGGGCATTGGACCGGTAGAGAATGGCCACGTCGCGGCAGGCGCCGCCCGCCGCCCGCCAGGCACGGATCTGCTCCAGCACGAAGCGGGCCTCGTCATGCTCGTTGTAGGCCGCATAGAGGGTGACCGGAGCACCGGCGGTATCTTCGGTCCACAGTTCCTTGCCCAGACGCTCACCGTTGTTTCGGATCAGGGCGTTGGCGGCTGTGAGGATGGTCCTGGTGGAGCGGTAATTCTGCTCCAGACGTACGGTGCGGGCACCCGGAAAGTCACGGCAGAACTTCTGGATATGCTCGATGCGGGCACCGCGCCAGCCGTAGATGGACTGGTCATCGTCACCGACGGCAAATACCGGCGTGCGCCCTCCCGCCAGCAGCCGCAGCCAGGCATACTGGATCGCATTGGTATCCTGGAACTCGTCCACCAGGATATGGCGGAAGCGATGGCGATAGTGTTCCAGCAGATCAGGGGTATCCCGCAGCAATTCCAGGCTGCGCAGCAGCAGCTCGGCGAAATCCACCACACCGGCGCGACGGCAGGCGGCCTCATAGGCGCTGTAGATGCGAATCATCTGCCGGTTCACCGGATCGCCGGTGTCCTGCATGTGTTCGGGCCGCACCCCTTCGTCCTTGCGGCTGTTGATGTACCATTGCATCTGCCGGGGCACCCAGCGGGCCTCATCCAGCTCCAGGGACTTGAGCACCCGTTTCACCAGACGGAACTGATCCTCCGAATCCAGAATCTGAAAGGCTTGCGGCAGACCGGCTTCACGCCAGTGGGTACGCAGCAGGCGGTGGGCCAAACCGTGGAAAGTCCCCACCCACAAGCCTCGGGGGGAAAGGCCCAACAGAGCTTCCAACCGCCCACGCATCTCGCTGGAGGCCTTGTTGGTGAACGTCACGGCGAGGATACTGTGGGGCGAGAGCCCCTCCACCTGGATCAGCCAGGCCACCCGATGGACCAGCACGCGGGTCTTGCCGCTGCCGGCGCCGGCCAGCACCAGCAGGGGACCACAGGGACTACCCACCGCTTCGCGCTGGGCTTCGTTCAGTGATTCAAGCAAGGGGGCAGCATCCATCCCGGGGAGTCTATCAAAACCTGCGACCGGGCGAATCCGGGGTTATCCTCTTGGATAGAACGCCGGAAAGGTCTACATATATAGGGACCCCCGAAACCATAAACTCACGCTATTCACGCCACCAGCGGACGCGCCGATGACCAAAGCGACCCAAACCCGCGACATGCAGGCCCAATGGAACACCTCCCACCTGGATGCCGGGAATGCCGCCTACCTGGACCAGCTCTACGAAACCTACCTGGAAGATCCGCAACAAGTCCCGGAGGCCTGGCGAACATATTTCGAAGACATGACCCGAGCCGGCCGGGAACCCCAGGTCATTCACAGCCGGATCCGCGAGGAATTCCGCCAGATGGCCGAGGCCGGCACCCAGCGCGGCCTGCCCATGGGCAGCCTGGAACATGAACGCAAGCAGGTCCGCGTACTCCAGTACATCAACGCCCACCGCTTTCTGGGCCACCTGCAGGCCGACCTGGACCCGCTGGGCCTGTACGAACCCAACACCGTCCTGCCGGAACTGACCCTGGAACACCACGAACTCTCGGAAGACGATCTGGACACCGTCTTCAATACCGGCTCCCTGTTCGGCCCCAGGGAAGCCTCCCTGCGGGAGATCACCCGCATCCTCAAGAGCACCTACTGCAAGACCCTGGGTGCCGAATACATGCACATTACCGAGACCACGGAAAAACGCTGGCTGCAGGAACGCCTGGAGCCGGTGCGCGGTGAACCCGGCTTCACCGCCGATCGTAAGCGCTACATCCTGGACCGCCTTACCGCCGCCGAAGGCCTGGAGCGCTATCTCCACAATCGCTACGTAGGCCAGAAGCGCTTTTCCCTGGAAGGGAGCGAGAGCCTGATTCCCATGCTGGACGAAATGATCCGGCGCGGCGGTGAACAGGGGGTTCGGGAGATGATCATGGGTATGGCCCACCGGGGCCGCCTGAACGTGCTGGTGAACATCCTGGGCAAATCCCCGGCGGAACTGTTTCAGGAGTTCGAGGGCACCGGTCGCCGCCATCCGGGCACCGGTGACGTGAAATACCACATGGGTTTTTCCTCCGACATCGAGACCCCCGGCGGCCCCATGCACCTGGCCCTGGCCTTCAACCCCTCCCACCTGGAGATCGTGGGTCCGGTGGTGGAAGGCTCGGTGCGTGCCCGTCAGACCCGCCGCGACGACCGCGATGGTGACGAGGTCCTGCCCGTGGTGATCCACGGCGATGCCGCCTTTGCCGGTCAGGGTGTGGTGATGGAAACCCTGAACATGTCCCAGACCCGGGGTTTCTCCACCAAGGGTACGGTGCACATTGTCATCAACAACCAGATCGGCTTCACCACCAGCACCCTCAAGGACGCCCGCTCCACCCCCTATTGCACCGACGTGGCCAAGATGGTGAACGCCCCCATCCTGCACGTGAACGGTGATGACCCGGAAATGGTGCTGTTCGCCACTCAAATCGCCCTGGACTACCGCATGACCTTCAAGAAGGATGTGGTCATCGACCTGGTCAGCTACCGGCGGCATGGTCACAACGAGGCCGATGAGCCTTCCGCCACCCAGCCCGTCATGTACCAACGCATCAAGTCCATGCCCACCACCCGCGCCCGCTATGCGGAACGCCTGGAACAGCAGGGGATCCTCGACGGAGAAGAGGCCCGGGCCATGGAAACCTCCTGCCGCGCCCGCCTGGATGCCGGTGCCAGCCTGATGCCGTTCCTCATCGACAAGTCCGAGTCTTCCTACGACAAGGCGGTGGACTGGAAACCCTTCATCGACCAGGATTGGCGCGAGCCCACCGAGACCCGGGTCAGCATGGATACGCTGCGTGGGCTGTGGCGCCGCATGGTGGACCTGCCCGAAGGCTTTGAA
>NZ_JAJNQM010000010.1:0-57563 GCF_022227785.1 Ectothiorhodospira lacustris
GAACAGGGTGCCGGCGACCAGGGCCTGATGTTCGGCTACGCCAGCAACGAAACCGGCGCGCTGATGCCCGCCCCGATTCACTATGCCCATGAGCTGGTACGCCGTCAGGCCCACGTGCGCAAGTCCGGCGAACTGGCCTGGCTGCGCCCCGACGCCAAGAGCCAGGTCACTTTCCGCTATGAAGGTGGCAAGCCGGTGGGCATCGACGCCGTCGTGCTGTCCACCCAGCACGCCCCGGAGATCGACCAGAAATCCCTGCGCGAAGCGGTGATGGACTGCATCATCAAGCCGGTGTTGCCCGCCGAGTGGCTGTCCACCTGCAGCCATGACAACATCCACATCAATCCCACCGGCAAGTTTGTCATCGGCGGCCCCGTGGGCGACTGCGGCCTGACCGGCCGCAAGATCATCGTCGACACCTACGGCGGCATGGCCCGTCACGGCGGCGGTGCCTTCTCGGGCAAGGACCCCTCCAAGGTGGACCGTTCCGCCGCTTATGCCGGCCGCTACGTGGCCAAGAACATCGTTGCCGCCGGTCTGGCGGAGCGCTGTGAGATCCAGGTCTCCTACGCCATCGGCGTGGCCCGCCCCACCTCCATCAGTGTCGACACCTTCGGCACTGGCAGGATCTCCAACCAGCAGATCGTCGACCTGGTGCGCGAGCACTTCGATCTGCGCCCCTGGGGCATCATCAGCATGCTGGATCTGCTGCGCCCCATCTACCGGCAGACGGCGGCTTACGGTCACTTCGGCCGTGAAGACGTGGACCTGCCCTGGGAACGCACCGACAAGGCGGATACCCTCAAGGCAGCGGCCGGTCTCTGATCGTCCCGACCACCCGCGTCCCCTCGGGGGGCGCGGGTCTTCCCGGCATGGCCCCCGCCGGGGCATGATCCCGCGAGACATTCCCGTGCCTCGGTCACCGCAAACAGGCCCGGATCATCCATCCCTGCCGCGGGCAGATCAGGAGTGACCATCATGCAAGCGCCTGCCCTCACCATCGCCGGTTCCGACCCTTCCGGGGGCGCGGGACTGCAGGCGGATCTCAAGACCTTCCATCAGTTCGGGCTCTACGGCATGAGCGTGGTGACCCTGCTGACCGTACAGAACACTCGGGGCGTCACCGGCGTGCTGGGCATTGACCCCGCCTTCGTGCTGAGACAGATCGACGCGGTGCTGGAAGACATCCCGCCCAAGGCCGTCAAGATCGGCGCCCTGGGCAGTGCCGCCATGGTGGAGGCCGTGGTCGAACGCTTGTCACGGCCCGATGCCGCGGATTTCCCCCTGGTGCTGGACCCGGTCATGGTCAGCAAGCATGGCGCCCCGCTGGTGGATGAGGCCGCCCGCCAGGCCCTGTGTCGGCGGCTGCTCCCGCTGGCCGACGTGGTCACTCCCAACCTGCACGAGGCCGCTGCCCTGACCGGCCTGACGGTGGATTCCGAAGCGACCATGATCGAGGCCGCCGCGGCCCTGGCCGACCTGGGAGCGGCCCATGTGGTCATCACCGGCGGCGCTCTGGTCGATGCCGCCACGGACATCCTGTTCAGCAACGGCCGCGTCACCCGACTGCCCGCCGCCCATCAGGACACGCCCCACACCCACGGCACCGGCTGCGTCTTTGCCGCCGCCGTCACCGCCGGCCTGGCCCTGGGCAAGGACGTGGAAGGCGCGGCCCGGCAGGCCAAGTCCTTCATCCACCGGGCCATCCGGAGCGCACCTGGCTTGGGACACGGGCATGGGCCGGTCAACATGCACGTCCCCTGCACGGAGACCCGATGAAGATCCTCTTTCTCCACGGCTGGCAATCCACACCCGGAGGCCTCAAACCGTCATACCTGCTGTCACGGGGTCACGAGGTCATCAACCCGCTGCTGGACGACGATGACTTCGAGGCCGCCGTCGACACGGCGCAATCCACCCTGGAAATCCATCGCCCCCAGGTCATCGTCGGTTCCTCCCGCGGCGGTGCCGTGGCCATGGCCCTGGACAGCCACCGGATCCCGCTGGTGCTGCTCTGCCCGGCATGGCGGCGCTGGGGCACCGTCGACCGAGTGAAGACGGGAACCATCATCCTCCATTCCCCGACGGACGAAGTCATCCCCTTCGCCGACTCCCGATGCCTGGTCGACAACAGCCGGCCCGCGGCCGTCACCCTGATCACGGTCGGCTCGGATCATCGCCTGGCAGACCCGGACTCCCTACAAACCATGCAGCGGGCCTGTGAAAACCACGTTGCGCCTTGAGCCTCATCAGCAGAAGGACCTGACAGATGTACCCCAAGCCCCTCACCCGCCTTGCCCACGAACAACTGACCGAGATTCTCAAGCCCGGCGATCTGGCGGTGGATGCCACCGCCGGCAATGGACATGACGCCCTGTTCCTGGCCCGGACGGTGGGTGATGCCGGTCATGTCTGGGCCTTCGACATCCAGGCCACCGCGCTGGACGCCACCCGCAAGCGCCTGGAAGCCGCCGGCGTGGCGGAACGGGTCACCCTGATCCAGGATGGACACCAGCACCTGGAGCGCCACCTGCCCGATCAGGCCCGAGGCCGGATCAGGGCGGTGACTTTCAACCTGGGCTACCTGCCCGGGGGGGATCATGGCATCATCACCCGGCCGGAGACGAGCCTGGCCGCCCTGGAAGCGGCTCGCGCCGTGCTGGGGCCGGACGGAATCATCAGCCTGATGATCTATCGCGGCCACAGCGGTGGCCTGGATGAGTTCGAAGCCATCCGCGCCTGGCTGCAACAGGTTCATCCGGAACTGCACTGTTTCCCCCATCAACCCGCCGGAGATGACGGCCCGGTGCTGGTACTGCTGGGCAACAGCCTGCCCTGTCCGGATTGCTGACTCATTGAGATTCCCTCCTGATGAATGAACTTCGCGGCAGTACCCTGCGCCATGCCATCGGCCCCGGCCTGCTCATGGCCGGCGCGGCCATCGGTGTCTCTCACCTGGTACAGTCCACCCGGGCCGGTGCCGAATTCGGCCTGTTGCTGCTGCCGGTGGTGCTGCTGGCCTGTCTGCTCAAGTACCCCTTCATCGAATTCGGCCCCCGCTATGCCGCCGCCACCGGAGAGAACCTGCTGGTGGGCTACCGCCGGCTCGGGCGCTGGGCCCTGGGCCTGTTCGCCCTGGTCACCCTGGGAACCATGTTCATCATCCAGGCCGTGGTCACCGTGGTCACGGCGGGTCTGTTCGGTCTGGTGTTCGGACTGGAGGCCTCCGCGGCCACCCTGTCGGCATGGATCATGGGGGCCTGTCTGCTGCTTCTGGCCATCGGCAATTACCGGGGACTGGACCTGGGCATGAAGCTCATCATGGCCGCCCTGACCGTGTCCACCCTGGCCACCGTGGCGCTGGCCTTCGGCGGAGAGCCGGACTGGTCCCGGCTCTCCGGCTGGCAGGATGCGGGGCTGATCTGGAGCGCGGCCGGTTTTGCCTTTCTGCTGGCCTTGCTGGGATGGATGCCCATCCCCCTGGATGTAGCCGCCTGGCACTCCCTCTGGACCCTGGAACGGGCCAGGGAGACCCGGACCCAACCCAGTCTGCGCCATGCGCTGACGGACTTTCGCATCGGTTATGTCGCTGCCACCCTGATGGCCGCGGCGTTCCTGCTGCTGGGCGCCCTGACCATGCACGCCAGCGGCATGAGCTTTGCCGATTCCGCGGTGGGCTTTTCCGCCCAGCTGGTGGACCTCTATGCGGGCACCCTGGGTGAATGGAGCCGCCCCATCATCGCCGTGGCGGCACTGACCGCCATGTTCAGCACCACCCTGGCGGTGACGGATGCCTATCCCCGGGTCATCAGCGCCCTGTTCGCCGCCGCCCGGGCCGGCGACCGGGGCCGCACCCCCGGTCCCGAGGAACACCGGCGCGGACCTTATTTGATCAGCCTGATCGTCGTATTGAGCGGCGCACTGCTCATGATCCACTTTGCCGGGACGCGCTTTACCCAGTTCATCGACTTTGCCACCACCATCTCCTTCCTCTCGGCCCCGATCCTGGCCTGGCTCACCCTGCGGGTGGTCACCCATGAACATGTCCCGGTGTCCGCCCAGCCGGGCCGGGGCTTGCTGGGCCTGGCTTGGGCGGGGCTGATCTTTCTGCTGAGCTTTTCCCTGGTCTGGCTGGGATGGCGCCTGCTGGGCTGAAGCCTCCCCACCGGATTCCACAAGGAGTGACCCTTGGATACCTTCAAACTGGTAAGACCCGAACACCTGAATCACTACGGCTATCTCTTCGGCGGCTTCCTGCTCAAGTGGGTGGATGAGATCGCCTGGATCGCCGCCAGCCGTGACCATCCCGGCTGCCGCTTCGTGACCGTAGCCATGAACGGGGTGGAGTTTCACCGCGGGGTACATCAGGGCACGGTGCTGCGCTTCAGTAGCCGTGAGCACACGCGCGGCAACACCTCGGTGCAGTATGCCGTGAGCGTCTTCTGTGATGACCTGGAAAGCGGCACGGAAGAACCCATCTTTTCCACCTGCATCACCTTCGTGCGCCTGGACAACGAAGGCAACAAGATCCCCCTGCCGATGACGCCGTGAAGCAAGGGATACTCTGAGTCAGTCATTCCCGTACAGGCGGGAATCCAGCTACGGACCGGGCATTCTGGGCTCCCGCCTTCGCGGGAGTGACGGCAGGAGAGTTGCTCAGCGTTCCCCAAGCGTGTTTTTTCAGGACATCCACCGGCAAAGACGGGATAATCCTCCTTTTACAAGGGTTAAACCGTCATACACAAAGACCTGTCAGGGGGAGTCATGCTGAAAAAGACGACGTTATCGGCCAGCGCGCTGGCACTGCTCATGGGGATGGGCAGTGCACAGGCCGGGTGGGACTGGGGTGGGGACCTGCGGGTCCGGGTCACGGACCTGGACAGCATTCCCACTCAAGCCGGCAGCTTACAGTTCGATCTGCTCTTCAACCGCACCCGCACCCGCCTCTGGGCCGGCTACCAATTCAATGAGGACGTCGCCTTTCGCGGGCGCCTGATGAACGAGTTCCGCATCTATGAGCGGGGCGAAGACCGGAATCAGTACGATGATCAGAAATTCCTCAGCGAGGTGGTGCCCGACCTGCTGTACATGGATTTCAACAATCTGGCCGACGGCCTGCTGGATCTGCGCATCGGTCGCCAGGAGCTGATCTACGGCACCGGCAACATCATCCTCAACGGCACGCCCCTGGATGGTTCCCGCTCCCTGTTCTTCAATGCCGTCAAGGCCGCCCTCACGGTGAACGAGGGTCACACCCTGGACCTGTTGGCGATCTACAACGCCAGGCAGGATGCCCTGACCATCAACCGGCAGTCCGGGCTGAGCCTCATCGAGCACAATGAACGGGCCATGGGTGTCTATGGCAGGAACAGTCAGTCCGAAGCCATGCCGTTCGAGTATTACTGGATCTACAAGGAGGAGCTGGGTTCCGGCACGGCGGACGGCGGCAAGGCCGACGCAGATTTCCATACCCTGGGTGTCCGCTTCATGCCCCGGAACGGCCCCATCTCGGCCAACCTGGAGCTGGCGGCCCAGGACGGCAGCCATGGCGATGCCAACCTCAAAGGGCGCCTGCTGGATGCCTCGTTGACCCTGCGCCCGGCGATCTGGGGTCAGACCCGCCCGGCCTTCACCGCCGGTTATTACTACCTGTCCGGCAATGAGGCAGGCACCGGCAACAACGAAGCCTGGTATCCGGTGTTCTCCCGCTGGCCCCAGTTCAGTGAACTGTATGTCTACTCCTATGTGGGCACCCAGTTCAGCATCGCCGGCTGGACCAACCTCAAGGCCCCCTTCATCGGCCTGGACCTGAATCCCTCCGACAACACCGCCCTGAAGCTGCGTGCCCACCGGCTGTACGCCGATGAGAAAGACGGCAATGGCGACGGCGATCATCGGGGAGATCTGTTCACCGCCGTGCTGGGCATCAACCTGAGCCCCAGCCTCAGAGCGCACCTGTGGGCGGAGTATCTGGATACGGGGGACTACTACCCGTCCGGGACTTCAGACGCCCACTTCCTGCGAGCCAACGTGGAATACACTTTCTAGGCCTCAGGCACTGGTGTCCAAAGGGGCCTGTGGAAGCTGCTCCCACAGGCCCCTCCAGCCCGTCACCAGGGGACTTCGGCGGCCTCCGAGCTGGAGAGCCCGAACAGTCCGTCCAGACGTTCCAGCAGTCCGCGCATCTCGTGGATGAGCAGGGTGAATTCGGCATCGAACCGGGCGGCCGGATCATCGGCCTCCAGCACGCCGCTGTCCTCGATCAGCTCATCGGTCAGGCGCAGACGCTTGAGGGACAGATCCTCCGCCAGCACCAGGCTCAGACGCTGTTCCCACTCCAGGGCCAGTTGGGTGACCTGCTTACCGGCCTGCAGATGGGTGGCGATCTCGTCCCCGGCCAGATCCTGGCCGCGGCAACGCACCACCGACTGTTTGTCCTTGGGGTCTCTGAGTTCACAGGCATCCCCCAGCTCGAAGCCCTGCTCGCCGCGACCTTCGGAGACCCAGCGGGTCATCAGGGTCGGCGGCGGTACCGAGGGACGCAGCAGACTGGCAGGCAACGTGCCCAGGGTCTCCCGCAGCAGGCTCACCAGATCCTCGGCCATGCGCTCGCTGGCGGCATCCACCACCACCCAGTGGGCCACCGTGTCCACGTAGGCCAAGATGCGTCGCGAGCGGGTGAAGGACTGGGGCAGCAGTTCGGCCGTCACCGCCTCCTTGAGCTGACGGCGTTCCGCGCGGCCCACCGTGCGGCCCTCGGCGGTCTCGATGTCCGAGACCCGCTCTTCCAGCACCTCTGCCACCACCGACGCGGGCAGCAGGCGTTCCTGGCGCTTGGCGCAGATCAGCAGGCAACCGGCGGCTTCATGGACCAGGGCCTGCGTCTCGCCGCCCAAAGGCTCGGACCAGCCCATGGTGGACAGCGTCAGGGGGCCGCAGGGCTGGAAACGCCGGTTGGTGAGCTGTTGCTCCAGGGCCATGGCATCTAGGCCCAGGGCATCCTCGAGACGAAACAGGCGGGCATTCTTGAACATGAAAATTCCTATGGCGGCAAAAAGGGGGGATTGTACTCTCTGCGGGACTGGCGGGGGGCTTCTCCCCCTTCGCGGCCGAGAGCCGCTCCCACAGAGGGAGGCACACAGGCCATCCCCACAGGGGAAGCACCGAATCATTCTCCTGCCGTCACTCCCGCGCACGCGGAAGTCCGGAATGCCCGGCCCGCGACTGGATTCCCGCCTGCGCGGGAATGACTTGCCCGCCCCCTCAAGGGAAGGGGTCAGCGATGACTCAAGGCGTCGTGGACCTGGGACAGGATCTCGGTGGCCACCATCAGGACGTGATCCCGGGCAAAACCGGCCTGGATCATCTCGTCATAGAGGGTATGGGCCATGAGACGGGCGACCCGGGCCGGGTCCTGAGTAATGGCCCCGCCCGTGCGCTGGGCCTCCCGGGCCAGGGCAAGTTGCATGAAATTGGTCTTGAGCAATCCCTTGAGACGATGGATCTGCACCGACTTGGAGACCACCAGCGCCAGGATGGTGGCCAGACGCAGATCCGCCAAGCTCAAGCGCGGGCGATCCAGAGGACTGTCCACATTGATCACCCCGATCACCTGCGCTTCCAGGCGAAGGGGGACCGAGATCACGTCCACCGTACCGGGTTCATCACGTCGGGCCAGACCGGCATAGACGGAGCGGTGCAGATCCAGGATCAACAGGGGTTTGCCGGTACCGGCCACCTGGCCGGCGATCCCCGATCCCAGCGGCTGGCGATGATCTTTCGCCTCCGCCGGCAGGCCGCCGGAATGGGCCTCCACCCGCAGGTGAGGCTCGGCGGTGTGGCCCTCCTCAGACACCAGCATGATGGAACAATGCCGACAGGCCATGGCATGGGCAACCAGAGAGGTGAGACGCTCCAACCCCGCTTCCAGGGAACGGGTGGATTCCACAAAGTTGGCCAACTCCGAGAGCTTATTGATGAAATCGTCATCAGACATGGGCCTGGACTCCAGGATCAGGGGTACTTCAGTTAAGCGGCAACTTGGGGAGATGCAAAGTGAAACAGCCGCCACCCAGTTCGCACCCGTTGGACAATTCGACGAATCCACGATCACCATTACCGCCGTGCATATCGGCGACCAGGGCGCAGAAATAGAGTCCCAGCCCGGTCCGCCCGCGCTGAGGGTCCAGCTGGACCCCTTCACGAATGGCCTGACGCCCGAGCATGGACCGGGGGAAACCCGGGCCGTCGTCGGCGACCTGCACCAGCAGCCAGTCACCATCCGACCGGGCAGACATGTGGATCCTGCTTCGAGTGTAGCGCACAGTATTATTGACCACGTTTTCCAGCAGGCTGTTCACCAGATACCGGTCCAGGACCCAGACCAGATCTTCGTCACAGGTGAGATGGCATTCCACGTTTCGGTGATCCATCAGTATCTTGTTGTTGAGCCAGTACTCTTCCAGCAAGTCATGGATGGAGACCGGCGTGAAATAGGGGTGGTAAAGACCCTTGACGCTGCGATACAGGGCCAGCAACTGGATGAGGGTGTCATTGACACGCCGGGCCTCGTAACGCAATAGCGCCAAGCGATCGGAGTCCATCGAAGGCCGCTGCTCCTCCCTCTGTAACAGATCATCCAGGGAACCCAGGAGCAGGTTGAGGGAATTTTTCATGTCGTGGATGCTGATGGCCAGCACCGTATTGAAGTCCAGCTTGCTCAAGTCTCCTCCTTGGTGGTCCACTGTCAGTCTGGAAGCTGCTGGCGCAACAGCTCCGCCCGAGTCACCTCGCCCAAGCGCCCCAGGACTTCGATCAGCGCCTTGTGTACCTCCAGGGGGGGGATCGCCTTGAGCATGAGCCCGTCCAGGGCATCCAGGGCCGCCTCCTTGTCATCGCGATCACGGATGGCCAGATGGAGCCGTCCCAGCATGAACCACCACCGCAACAGGGGGTCCGCCGCCACCGACTGCTGCATCTCCTCCAGCGCCTTGGCGGCCCTGGCCGACTCCCCCATCTCCAATAAGGCGCAGACCAGGTTGAAGTAGTCCTCGGCGCGCACTGACTCCATGGGCTTCCCCAACTCGATCACCTGCCGCCAAGCGGATCGCGCCAGCTCCCATTCCCGTTGCTGCATAGACAGCCAGCCCAGACGTCGCTGACGGGACAGGGAGCGGGAAGAGCGAACCACGGCCTGCTCCAGCACTTCCAGCGCATCCCGGGACCGGCCCTGGAGTTCCAGCACCGCCGCCAGGTGATCATGGGCCGCCATGAAATACGGTGTTACCACAATCGCCTGCCGAAACAGGGTCTCCGCCCGGGACAGTTCGCCTCGCGCCATGGCCGCCTGGCCCAGGGACGTGATGGCCCAGGCCACCGGCCGCTCCCTGATGACGGCTTCACAGACCTCCTGCACCAGATCCAGCGCCCCCGTCTCCAGGGCCAGCTCAGCCTTCAGGCGCAAGATGTCAGCACGTTCCCCCCGCCCTGCCGCCAGCATGGTATCCAGCAGTTGCAGGGCCTGTTCAGTGTCCCCCTGCCTGAGTACCTGAGCGACGGGCGACATGGGTACACGGCGCCGCAGGGCCTTGAGCAGACGCGCATTAAGCAGTTCCTTGCTGATGGGCTTGGCCAGGTAGGCATCCGGCCCGCTTTCCAGGGCCCCCATGACCATCTCCGTGGAATTTTCCGCCGTGACCATGATGAACACGGTGGCCACATCCACACACCCCTCACGGCGCGCCAGATCAAGCAGTTGCTGGCCGTGCATCCCTTCGCCGAGATTGTAGTCACACAGGACGATGTCATAGCGGCGGGAACGCAGCAGCTCCAAAGCCTCTTCGGCGGAACCGGCCACATCAGGCTTGCGCTGCACACCCAGAGACCCGAGCATCTGCGAAAGCTGCGCCCGCATGTTCTGGAAGTCATCAATGATTAGTACCGCCTTGCGGCCCAGGGTGATGTCCATGGTGTTTCCGGCTAGGGCGTACGGCTCGGGAAGTGCTCCGGATGAATCGCCATTAGATTGACATTAGCACGAGACCTTAAGGATCGGGTAACCAGCCCACATGCGACGGAAAACACCGGAAAATGAGGGTTTCCGGGACTGGGTCAACTTCACCGCCACCCATGCCTGCGCAATTTTGCTACATTTTGTAAGAGATCACAGCATCCGGGGACAGCGTTGAAATGATCACGTCCACAAACGGGCTCGTCCACGGATTCACTCAAGACCGACTGCCGGGAACATGTCGCCATGGGCAAACTCTGGATTACCCTGATCATTCTGCTGGCCCTGGGCCTGGTCGCCGCCGGCGGCGTGGGGGGGCATCACATCTCCACCCAGAATGACTTCTGCATCACCTGCCATGCCTATGAAAAGGTCTCCTGGGATCATGGCGACCACCCCGAAGTCGACTGCCTGACCTGTCATACCAAGGGCTTCGTCACCGACAAGATCCACGGCGCACGCAAGGTCTACCTGATGTTCAGCGGTCAGGTGAACCCCCACCATGACGCCCCCTCACAGACCCATCCGGTCAGGATCTCGGAAAACTGCAGCGCATGCCATCTGAGTGACCGCGTCCGCGAAAACGACCCTGAGTTCTATCAGGAGCATACCGAGATCATGGAGGGGCGATACAGCTGCCTGACATGCCACCGTAACACCGGCCATGACCGGGACCTGCAGGCGATGCGCTTCACCGCGCCGCGCTACGCTCAGTAAGACTGCTCAGGAATCCGGGGACGGCTCAGCGCCGTTCTCCCGGTTCAGACGGGCCAGACGGGCCAGACGCCGGTTCATCGCCGTACGGCGGCGGCTCAGCAGCACCAGTTCAGCCACCAGCACCACCAGGGCCACCCCATAGGAGCCCCAGACATAGGGGCCATGCCCCCCCATGGCAAGAAATTCGATCATGCCTTCTCTCCCATGCGTTCCAGCACCCAGGCGGCCCGTCGCTCACGCTCCAGCAGTTCCAGCCGTGCCCGCCAGAGCACCACGGCGATGGCATACATCCAGCAGGCGAAAGTCATGAGCATCAGGGCGCTGAACATCACCGTCTCCATAGTCGGCGCACTGGTCACGGTAATGGACGCCCCCTGATGCAGGGTGTTCCACCAGACCACCGAGAAGTAGATGATCGGCACGTTCACCACCCCGGCCAAGGCCAGGATGGCACTGGCATTGGCGGCCCGCTGACGGTCCTCGATGGCCGCATGCAGGGCCATGTAACCCAGGTAGAGGAACAGCAGGATCAGCTCCGAGGTAAGTCGGGCGTCCCAGACCCAGTAAGTCCCCCAGGTGGGCTTGCCCCACAGGGCACCGGTCCACAGGGCCAGAAAGGTGAACAGGGCACCGGTGGGGGCGATGGCCTTGGCCATCACCTCGGCGGTCTTCACCCGCCAGATCAGGCCGATGGCCGCGTACACCGCCATCAGCACATACAGGAACATGGACATCCAGGCCGTGGGCACATGGATGAACATGATCCGGTAGCTGTTGCCCTGCTGATAGTCCGGGGGTGCCAGGACGAAACCGACATAAAGCCCCACCACGAACAGGATAGCGGCCAGCCCCCCGAACCAGGGGGCCAGACGCCCGGCCAGATCATAGAAATTGGGCGGTGATGCGAACTTGAACCACTGCACGCGCTGTTCAGCCACGTTATTCCTCCATCAATCCGACATGATTCTCAGCGCCGCGGCAATGGCCCAGGGCGCCAGCAACAGGGTCAGGATCAGCAAGGCGGCCATCAGGGACAGATGGGCCTGGGCGCTGGATCCGTACATGACCGCATCCACCGCCCCGGCACCCAGCACCAGGGCCGGCACATACAGGGGCAGGATCAGCAAGGAGATCAGCACGCCGCCGCCCCGCAGGCCCAGGGTCAGGGCGGCGCCGATCGCGCCCACCAGACTGAGAATGGGGGTCCCCAGCAGCAGCGCCGCCATCAGGGTGAGGATTTCCGTGCCGTCCAGATTGAGCTGCATGCCCAGCAGCGGGGAAATCAGCACCAGGGGCAGACCGGTAATCAGCCAGTGGGCCAGGATCTTGCTCATCACCATCAGGCTCAGGGGCTGGGGTGCCAGCAGGATCTGTTCCAGAGAACCGTCGCGAAAGTCATCGGAAAACAGTCGTTCCAGGGAAAGCATGGTAGCCAGCAGGGCGGATACCCATAACACCCCCGGCGCCATGCTGCGCAGCAACTGAGGGTCGGGGCCGACACCAAGGGGAAACAGGGACACCACGACGACGAAGAACCCCAGCACCACCAAGGCATCCTGACGCCGCCGCAGGGCCAGGATCAGGTCACGCCGGAGCAGGGTGAACAGGGCGGTTGCCAGGCCGTTCATGATGCTTTCCCCAGGGTCAGGGTATGTTGCCGACCCTGAATCGGCACCGCCTGATGGGTGGTCAGGATGATCATGCCGTTGGCGGCCAGATGGGCTTCCAGGGCCGAGCGCAGCACCTCGATGACCTGTACGTCCAGGGCGGCAAAGGGTTCGTCCAGGATCCACAGCGGGCGGCGCACCAGCAGCAGGCGCGCCAAGGCCACCCGCCGTTTCTGGCCCTGGGAGAGAAACTTCACCGGCAGGTCTTCATGACCACCCAATCCCATGCGTCCGAGCACTTCCCAGGCTTCGTCCCGCCCCAGCCGGCGCCCCTGCAACGCGGACTGGATGCGCAGGTTCTCCTCGCCGGACAGTTCATCCTTGAGGGCGTTGGTATGGCCCAGATAGGCCAGATGGGCGGTGGGGCCTTCTTCCCGGCGCTGCACGGGCACGCCGTCCCAACAGATGCGGCCTTCCAGGGGGCGGGAGAGCCCGCACAGGATGCGCAGCAGGCTGGTCTTGCCGGCACCATTGCGACCGGCCACCTGCAACAGTTCCCCGCCCGCCAGGGAAAACCCCAGATCCTGAATCAACAGGCGTTCACCTCGTTCGGCGACGAGGCCTTCCACTTCCAGCCGATGGGCCGGAAAGACGACACGGGCAGCATGACTCATGGACGGCACGGGTGACTCGGCGAACGGCTGATGGTACACGCAGGTCCACGGGCTGTCAGCCTTCCGCGAGAGCGGCGCCGATCTGCGCCAGACGATCACGAACGGCCTGGGCCAAATCGTCCGGGTGATACTTCTGGATGAATTTGTTGGCGCCGGTGCGCCGCACCATGTCCACATTGAAGACGCCGCTGATGGAAGAATGCAGCAGGATATAGAGGTCTTTGAGCCGTGGGTCCTGTCGAATGCGCGTCGTGAGCTGATAACCATCCATCTCCGGCATCTCGATGTCGGAGACGACCATGGTGAAGTGCCGCGCCACATCCACACCATCCGCCTGCAGGCGCAGGATCAGTTCCATGGCGTGCTTGCCGTCGGTGACCAGGGAACACTGCACCCCCAGCTGCTCCAGGGAGGCACGGATCTGGTTGCGGGCCACACTGGAGTCATCCACCACGAGTACCTTGCAGTCCTGCGCCCGTACGGTTTCGCTCAGGGCACGAGAGACCTCCGTACTGGCGTGCACCACCTGGTCCAGTACCTTTTCCACATCCAGGATCTCGATGATCTGATCGTTTATCAGGGTCACAGCGGTCACATAGGCATTGCGTCCGGTACTGCGCGGCGGGGGCTGCACCTGATCCCACTGGGTGTTGATGATGCGATCCACGCGTCGGATCAGGAAGCCGTGTACGGAGCGGTTGTACTCGGTGATGATGATGTTGCCCTTTTCAGGCGCCTTGAGCGCAGGGCCACCGATGGCCAGAGAGAGGTCCATGATGGGCATGGTGATACCGCGCAGGGTGGCGATCCCCTTCACCAGCGGATGGGCTCCCGCCAACCGCGACAGGGGTTGGTAGGGGATGACTTCCTGCACCTTGAAGACATTGATCCCGTAAAGCTGCCGCCCCTCCAGTTGGAAGAGCAGCAATTCAAGGCGGGTGCCGGCAACCCGATTGGACTCCAGGGATGATCCCCAGTGCTGATCCACCATGAGCAGACTCCCGATGATCTGAGTTTGACTACATGTTAAGGCAATCGGGACTCACTTGGATGAATTCATCAGGGTGGGCGACATGACAAGGTTCCCCGCTCACAGCCGGGGCCCCTCCCGCATCGGTGAACATCGGCCACTCTTGGCTTGACGCAAATCAAGATCCGACCCACTGGTTTAGAACCGGAACAATGTTTGGCTGTCACTAGGAAAGCCCCGTGAAGCGGCCGTCCGGCACCCTGAGCGCGGTTGCGGCTCCACCCGGATCGGTGATATCAATGGCGCGCTGCCCGGCGGCAACCGGGGCACAGGCTCCCATCGCAAGACCCCTCAGCAGGCAGGAGAGTGCAATGACACCTCGACAGAAGAGACGGATGGCCGGCGTGGCGCTGGTAGTCCTGGCGGTATCCGGGGCTTCCGCCCTGGCCTTGAGCGCCTTCCGGGAAAACCTCATGTATTTCTACGGCCCCACCCAGCTGGTGGAAGGCGAGGCGCCCGGTGAACGCATCATCCGTCTCGGTGGTCTGGTAGAGGACGGCTCCATCCGTCATGCCGAGGAAGGCTTGACGGTCTTCTTTCACGTCACCGACACCAAGAACAGCATCCCGGTGGAGTACGTGGGTCTGCTTCCCGACCTGTTCCGCGAAGGCCAGGGCGTGGTCACCCATGGCCGCCTGGGGCCGGACGGCGTCTTCCGCGCCGAACGGGTCCTGGCCCGCCATGACGAAAACTACATGGCGCCGGAAGTGGCCGCAGCCCTGAAGGCGGCGGGCTATGAAGAACACCCCGGCAAGAAGGCGTACTGAGCATGATGCCCGAAATCGGTCAGCTCGCCCTCATCCTCGCCCTGCTCATGGCCTTGGTCCAGGGCACCATCCCCCTGATCGGCGCCCACCGCGGCACCACCACCTGGATGGCCACCGCCCATACTGCGGTGGCCGGCCAGTTCCTGTTCCTGGCCATCGCCTATCTGACGCTGACCTACGCCTTCATCACCCATGACTTCTCCGTGGCCTACGTGGCCAACCATTCCAACTCCGCCCTGCCGCTGATGTACCGCATCTCCGGTGTCTGGGGCGGCCATGAAGGCTCCCTGGTCCTGTGGGCGCTGATGCTGGCCGGCTGGTCACTGGCGGTCTCTCTGTTCAGCAAGGGGCTCCCGGCGGTGATGGCCGCCCGCACCGTGGCGGTCATGGGCCTGGTGAGCGTCGGTATCCTGTCCTTCACCCTGTTCACCTCCAACCCGTTCGAGCCCATCTTTCCGATCCCGGCGGACGGCCGGGATCTCAACCCCCTGCTACAGGACCCGGGCCTGGTGATCCACCCACCCATGCTCTACATGGGCTACGTGGGTCTGGCCGTGCCCTTCGCCATCGCCGTGGCCGCCCTCATCGGCGGCCGCCTGGACGCCGCCTGGGCACGCTGGACCCGTCCCTGGGCCACCACCGCCTGGGCCTTCCTGGGCGCAGGTATCGCCCTGGGAAGCTGGTGGGCCTACTACACCCTGGGCTGGGGCGGCTGGTGGTTCTGGGACCCGGTGGAAAATGCGTCCCTCATGCCCTGGCTGGCGGCCACCGCCCTGATTCACTCCCTGGCGGTGACCGAGAAGCGCGGTGCCTTCCGCAGCTGGACCGTGCTGTTGGCCATCCTGGCCTTCTCCCTGAGCCTTCTGGGCACCTTCCTGGTCCGCTCCGGGGTCCTGGTGTCCGTACATGCCTTTGCCACCGACCCCACTCGAGGTGTTTACATCCTGATGCTGCTGCTGGCGGTGACGGGGATCTCCTTCGCCCTCTATGCCTGGCGCGCCCCCACGGTGCGCAGTCATGCGGAATTTGACCCGGTCTCCCGGGAAGGCGCCCTGCTGGCCAACAACGTCATCCTCATGGTGGCCCTGGCCGCCGTGCTGCTGGGTACCCTCTATCCCCTGCTGCTGGATGCCCTGGGCATGGGCAAGATCTCCGTGGGTCCGCCCTACTTCAACTCGGTCTTTGCCCCCCTCATGGTCCCATTGATCTTCCTGGTGGGCCTGGGGCCGTTGCTGCGCTGGAAGCATGTCTCGCCCCTGGAGGTGACCCGGCGCCTGTGGCATACCCTGCTGGCGGCCCTGGTGGCCGGAGTGGTGTTCCCCCTGGCGATGCAGGGCAGCGTCACCCTGATGGTGATCCTGGGCACCACCATGGGTTTCTGGATCCTCTTCACCATCGCCCGCGATCTTTACGGTCGCGCCACCCAGCGGGGCGGCAACCCGCTGACCGCCCTGCGCAGGACTCCCGCCGGCTATTACGGCATGACCGTCAGCCACCTGGGGTTTGCCGTCCTGGTGATCGGCATCACCCTGCTGATGGCCTTCGAGCAAGAACAGGACGTGCGCCTGGGCTACGGCCAGAGCCACACCCTGGCCGGCTACACCTATGAACTGCGGGAGACCTACGGCGTGCGCGGCCCCAACTACGAGGCCGTCGAGGCCCGGGTGGTGGTGACCCGGGACGGCGAGTTCGTCACCGAGCTATTCCCCCAGCGCCGGGTCTATCGGGTACAGACCCAACCCATGGCCCAGGCCGCCTACCAGACCCGTTTCACCCGCGACATCTTCGTCGCCCTGGGTGAGCCCCTGCCGGGCGATACCTGGTCCCTGCGTCTCTATCACAACCCGTTCCAGGTCTGGCTGTGGATCGGTGCCACCCTCATCGTTCTGGGCGGTCTGGTGGCCGCGGCGGATCGTCGTTACCGGGTGTTCGCCCGCCGTACCAGCGAAAGCCGTGCCGATGCCGCCGGCAAGGCCGACACCGACAACCTGCCCGAAGCCGCCGGCCGGAGTTCCGCCTCATGAAGCGTCTGCGTTATCTGTTGCCCCTGATCATCGTCGCGGTCCTGGGGGGATTCATGATGATCGGACTGAGCCTGGACCCCCGCCGGGTGCCCTCGCCGCTGGTGGATCAGCCCGCCCCCCGGTTCCAGCTGCCCGCCCTGGAAGACCCCGAGCGGGTGGTGGGCAGCAACGACTTCGATGGCGAGGTGGTGCTGCTGAACATCTGGGCCAGCTGGTGCGTTTCCTGCCGACAGGAGCATCAGGTGCTGGTGGCCTTGGCCAACCAGGGCGTACCCATCTATGGCCTCAACTACAAGGATGAGCGCGGCGATGGCCTGGCCTACCTGCGCAGCATGAGCAATCCCTATGTCTGGAACGCCCATGACCTGGAAGGGCGAGTGGGGATCGACTGGGGGGTCTACGGCACCCCGGAGACCTTCGTCATTGATCACCAGGGTCGGATCCGCTACAAGCACGTCGGCCCCCTGAGCTGGCAGGATGCCCGGGACACGGTCCTGCCCATGGTTGAACAGTTGCGGAGGGAGGCCCTGTGAAATCGCTGCTGACCGCCCTGGGCCTGTGTCTGACACTCTGTCTGCCCGGACTGAGTCTTGCCGGCGGGCTGGATCCCACCGACTTCGATGATCCGGTGCTGGAACAGCGCTACCGGGCCATGCTCCACGAACTGCGCTGTACCGTATGCCAGAACCAGTCCCTGGCGGATTCCGACGCCGGGCTGGCGCGGGACCTGCGCCGGGAGCTGCGCGACCAGCTCCGGGCCGGCGCCACCGATGCGCAGATCATCGACTACATGGTGGCCCGCTACGGTCAGTTCGTGCTCTATCGCCCGCCCCTCTCCGCCGCCACCTTCCTGCTCTGGGCAGGTCCGTTCATCCTGCTCCTGATCGGCCTGGCGGCCCTCTACCTCACCGCCCGCCGTAGTCATCGCCGGGATGAGCAGCCCGTTGCCGACGCCGCCGCGCGGGAGCGTGCCCGCCGCCTGCTGAATGAAGGAAAAGATGCATGAGTACTGGATTCTGGATCGGTGCCGTTCTGCTGTTCTCGCTGGCGGCGCTGGTGATCCTCTGGCCCTTCATCCGCCGCCGGCAACAGGCCGACGTGGCCTTCCGCGGGCTCAATCTCACCATCTACCGCCAGCGCATGGCCGAGCTGGATCAGGAACTGTCCAACGGCCTGCTCACCCGTGAGCAGTACGAGGCCGCCAAGGCGGAGCTGGAAGACAATCTCATCACCGACGTGGAACAGCCGGAGGAAACCCCGGCGGTCCCCACACCCGCTCCCCGTCAGGGGATGATCCTCCTGGGCATTACCGCCGTGCTGGTGCCGGTGGCGGCCCTGCTGATTTATTTTCAGCTGGACACGGCCCCGCGCATGTCGCCCGCCCAGACCCTGGCCATGGGCCAGGAACCCAGTCACGACATGATGGATATCGAACGCATGATCGTGCAGCTGCGGGAGCGCCTGGAGGTAGACCCGGACAACACGGAGAACTGGCTGTTCCTGGCCCGCACCTACGGCTTCGTCGAACGGTTCGAGGACGCGGCTGCCGCCTTTGACGAGGCCTATCGACGCACGGGAGATGAGCCGGATCTGAACGTGGACTACGCCGAATCCCTGATGCTGGCCACCGACGGTCGGGTAAGCCGCCAGGCAAGCCGCCTGCTCGATCGTGCCCTGGAGCTGGACCCCGACCACCAGAATGGTCTTTGGCTGGGCGCCATCGCGGATTTCCAGCAGGAGAATTACCCGCGCTCCGCGCAGCGTCTGGACCATTTGCTGAGTCGGCTGCCGGAAGGCAGTGACGCCGCCCGCTCCGTGGCCGAGGCGCTGCGTGATGTCCGGACCATGACCGGCGGCATGGCCGGTGAGCAGACCCCCACGGCCGATGCGGGTACCGATGCCGGCGCCCTGGCCATTGAGGTGGAGGTGGTACTGGACGAGTCACTGGCAGGGCGTGTAACCGGCGAGGAGTTCATCATGGTCTTTGCCCGCCCCGCCCAGGGTCCTCGCATGCCGCTGGCCATCGTGCGCGCCAGGGCGGAGTCCTTCCCCCTGAACCTGCGCCTGGAAGACGAGGGCGGCATGGTGGAAGGCATGTCCATGCGCGAGTTCGGCGAAGTGCAAGTGGTGGCCCGCCTCAGCCGCACCGGCATGGCCCAGGCCGAGAGCGGCGACATGGAAGGCGTCAGCGAGGCGGTCACCGTCAGTGCCGACACCCCCGCGCCGAAGGTCAGGCTGACCATTGACCGCGTTCTGCCTTGATTTGATGAGAAGACCCCGGGTCATAGGGTGATGCCATAGGCATGTGTCGGCCGCAGGGATGCGACCGTCAAGCCTACAGGGATGTATTCACGGCGTCCCCCCATGACCCGGGGGCGGTTTTGTTTTTGAAACACGAAAACCCAGAGATCCAGTGCCGTGACCGAAGCCGCCGCCATTCCCCACCGCGACCTGTGTACCGACTGTGGTCTGTCCCGCACCGCCGACCCCAGGCGCTGCGGCCGGGCCTGCCAGTTCATCCACCCCCGATATGACCGGCTGGAGACGCAGGTCCATGGTCGGGCACGGAACCCGGACCAGGAAGACGAACTGTTCTTCGGCCCCTATCGTCGGATGCTGCAGGCGGCCATGAACACCCCGCAAGAAGGCGCCCAGTGGACCGGCATCACCACCCGCATCGGCGAACGCCTGCTGGAGACCGGTCAGGTGGATGCCGTCCTCACCATGACGGCCGATCCCCAGGACCGCTGGCGCCCACAGCCCATTCTGGTCACCCGGGCCGAGGACATGGCCCGGTGCCGGGGCATGCGCATGGGCTATGCCCCCCTGCTGGCCCACCTGGAACCGGCCCTGGCCCGGGGCTACCGACGCCTGGCGGTGATCGGCCTGCCCTGTCAGATCTACGCCCTGCGCGCCATCGAGCCGGAACTGGATCTGGATGCACTCCACGTCATCGGGACCCCCTGCTCCGACAACACCACCACCGAGCACTTCCATGACTTCCTGGCCCTGCTGGCGGACCGGCCGGAGACGGTGACCTACCTGGAATTCCGCGCCGATTACCGTGTGGAACTACGATTCGAGGATGGCCGGGTACAGACCATCCCCTTCCTCAAACTGCCCATCTCCAAGCTGCCCCGGGATTTCTTCCCCCTCACCTGTCAGACCTGCGTGGACTACACCAACGTCCTGGCGGACATCACCGTGGGCTACATGGCGGGACGGGGAGAACAGTGGCTGGTGGTGCGCAACGACAAGGGCGAGGCCCTGCTCGATCTCCTGGGCGATGAAGTGCGTACCGCACCCTGCACCAGCGCCGGCAAGCGGCAGGGGCCGGTGAAGGGATTTCTGAAGAATACCGAGCGGGCGGCGGGCGGCCTGCCCCTGCGCAGCATGCCCGACTGGGCTCGCCCCCTGGCGGCCTTTCTCATGCCCCGCATCGGCCCCCGGGGACTGGAGTTTGCCCGGGCGCGGGTGGAGATGAAGGCGGTGGAGACAGTGCTGCACCTGCGCCGGGCTCAGCCCGGACGGATGAAACACATGATCCCGGACCATGTGTGGCAACTGGTAAAGCCCTATGAACTCGAACCACAGTCGGGGGAGCGGGGAACTTAGCCCTCCTTTCCCGGCAAGGCATCCAGGCGCTCCCGCGCCAGCTGCCGCCCCAGCTCGATCACGGGGCCGGCACGATGAAACTCATGAATCATACAGATATTCTTGGGCACGCTGACGACCACGTCCGGCCGGAACACGGCCAGATGCTGACGGGTGATGGCCGCCTGCATGGTTTCCAGGGAGCGCATCAAAACCTCCGTCAGGGCCAGCCCGTCCTCCTTTCCCCCGCTGTCGCCACCGAAGGATTCCACATACCCCCGCATGCGTCGCAGCAAGCCGGACCGACCCTCTTCCGAGGCCCGACTTTCCTGCTCGGACTCAGGGGCATCCTCACCGGGTTCCAGCGCCGGCCCATTCACATCCACCACGATGGTCAGATCCGTCAGCGTCCGCAAGGTGGGGGCCACCGGCACCGGGTTGAGCAGGCCGCCGTCCACCAGTGTCCGCCCCCGGTAACGATGGGGCGTGAACACCGCCGGGATGGCGATGGAGGCACGGATGGCATCGAACAGCGGACCATCACTCATCCAAACCTCTTTGCCCCGCTCGATGTCCACCGCCACCGCGGTGTAGCTGATGGGCAGGTGTTCTATGTCTCGGCAGCCGACCAGGTCCTTGAGCTTGCGGATCAGCTTGTCACCGCGGATGATCCCTCCGCCCGACAAAGACCAGTCCACCAAGGCCAGCACGTCCGTCTGATCCAGACCCTTCACCCAGTCGGCATAGGTATCCAGTTCCCCCAGGGCATAGATCCCGCCCACCAGCGCCCCCATGGAACTGCCGGCAATGGCCTTGATCTCATACCCTCGTGCTTCCAGCTCCTGGATCACACCGATATGGGCCAACCCTCTCGCCCCGCCCGAGCCCAGCACCAGCGACACGGTGCGATGATCCCGTCCGTCTTTCTCTGTCATGAACTTTCCACAAGTCTGGCCCCGGCCACCGAACTGACGCATGGCCCCCAACTGAGGCACAATGGACGCCCGGGGGCGGGCGCTTCAGTGCCATTGTCCAGCACATCACATCACCATATCCAGTACCCCCGCCGGATATCCAGAGGTTGATTTCCCCATGTCCACCCAACGCCTGACAATCCGGCTATTGCTCATGCTTGCCCTGTACCTTGGGCTCGGGATGCCTGTTCCGGCCCAAGAAGCGGGTGTGGCGCCGCCCACAGGACCCGCGCCTGTCAGCCAGACGGAGCTGGATACCCAGCGGGACAGCCTCAATCAAAGCATCGCCCGCATTCGCTCGCTGGCAGAGGCCGTCGATACCGCGCCGGCCGAGGCCTGGCTGCGAACCAGTCCCGAACAGCGCCTGAGCCAGCGGGCCGGCGATGGGGAACTGTCCGAGACGGAGCGCACCCTGTGGCAGACGGCCCTGGAACAGGAGCGGTCTGCAGTGGAGCGCCTGCGTGGCGCCCTGGATCGGGCAGGCATCGCCAAGGCGGCCACCGATCGCCTTCAGGAAGCGCGTCAGCGGCTGGATCAGTCGCTGCGCCAACCCTACAGCCCCGGCGAAGACCGCAGCATCAGCCAGATCGAGGATGACATCGGCCTACTGGAACGGCGTCGAGAACAGACAGCCCTGGAACTGGACCAGCGGCGTGTCACCCTCTCCCGCCTGGAGGAACAGTCACGGACCCAGGCCGAAACCCTGGAGCGCCTGCAGCACCAGCGTACCGAGGAACTGGAGGCCTTGCCGCCCACCCCGGAAGACGCAGAGCTAAGCAATGCCGTGGAGGCCGCCCGCCACGCCATCACCCGACGCGCCGATGCCCGCATTATTGCCGCCCAGCTGGATGGTCAGAGTCTGACACCCCGCATCGAGGTCCTGCGTCTGGAGATTCCCGCTCTGGAACTGGAGCTGCGCTGGCTTAGGGCCGGCCTGGCCGAGTTGGAACGGGAACTCGGCGAACGCTCATCGGAGGAATTGAGGACCCTGCAACAGGGGCTGCAGCGGCTGGTAGAACGGGAGCCGGAAGCCAGGACCCGCTTTGCCGGCGAGATCCAGGCCCTGCGGGTCCGCTTCGACCGGATCGCCGAGACCCAGGCCCGCGTTCGTACCCTGCAACAGGAACGGGATCGCTACGTACGCATCGAACGGGAACTGACCCAGACCCTGGCCAACGTACGTGAACGTCTGGAAGTGGGAGGACTCACCGAGGCCCTGGGCAGCCTGTTTCTGGAAGAGCAGCGGCGACTGCGGGATCTGGAAGAAGCCCGCTATGCGGTCCGGGGCATCGAACGGGAACTGGCCCAGTCCCGGCTGCGAGCCATCACCCTGCGGGAGCAATTGAGTACTCAGCCCAGGGCGGTGATCCTCAACGGCGACGACCTGGGTCAGGGTGAACTGCGGCGACTGCAGGAGCAGGCCCTGACCATCCAGCTCCACGCCGAAGACACCCTGGCCGACCAACTCCGCCAGACCGAGCTGCGCCTGCGGACCGTAGTGGTCCTGGTGGATGAGCTGGACCAGATCCTGAGGGAAACCCTGCTTTGGTGGCCCAGCCATGTCCCCGTGGGCGTGGACTGGTCCGTCCGCATCCCGGCGGCCACCCTGGCCCTGCTGGACCCCACCGCCTGGCAGGAAGTCTACAAGGTCCTGTGGGACGTGACCGTGGGTAGCCCCATCGCCCTGGGATTGACCCTGCTGCTGGCACTGTCTCTTTACGTGCCGGGACGGAGAACACCCAGTCACCTGGAAGATCTGGCGGCCCGGACCCGGCACCGCTTCACCGACAGCATCAAACTGACCCTGCAAGCCCTGGGCTGGAGTCTGCTGCGGGTCCTGCCGATCCCTGTCCTGCTGATGGCCACGTCCCTGCGCCTGGAGGCCATCCCGGAGGTGGGCCACGGAGTGGAAGCCCTGGCCACCATCTTCTTCAGCACCTCGATCTGGTGGCTGGCGGGCCATCTTCTGATCCTGCTCACCCACAAGAACGGTGTCGGCACCGCCCACTTCAAGTGGAACCCGCTCATGGTCAGACGCCTGCGGCGCCACCTGACCTGGTTCCTGCCCACCCAACTGCTGCTGATCCTGCTCCTGGCCCTGACCTTCAGCCATCCATCCGACCAAGTCTTCGACGTCTTCGGTCGCATGGCCCTGCTGGCCGCGGTGGTGGTCAGCGCCCTGTTCGGCTGGTGGCTGTTGAGTCCCTTCCCCGAAGGCGAGGAGCCTCCCCTGAAGGAACGCCGCCGGCGCATGCTGCGGACGGTGATCGGCGTGGCGGTACTGACGCTGGCGGGACTGACCCTGGCGGGTTACCTGCTGACGGTGGCCGAACTCATGAGCCGCAGCATCGACACCCTGGTGATCGTGGGCATCGTCTGGCTGGGCTACAACCTCTCGGCCCGGGCACTGATCCTGAGCGAAACACGCCTGCGGGTGCGGCGCATGCGTGAGCAGCGGGCCAAGGCGGCGACCATGGAAAGCAGCAGTGCCGGCACCGGCGCGGAAGGTGGGCTGGATATCCCGGAACCCCACCTGAGCATGGAAGACGTGAACCTGCAGACCCGCACCCTGAT
Organism: Ectothiorhodospira lacustris; assembly: GCF_022227785.1. Taxonomy (NCBI): domain Bacteria; kingdom Pseudomonadati; phylum Pseudomonadota; class Gammaproteobacteria; order Chromatiales; family Ectothiorhodospiraceae; genus Ectothiorhodospira; species Ectothiorhodospira lacustris. Next base: position 23,971 of record NZ_JAJNQM010000010.1, read on the forward strand.
GCGCATCACCGTGTGGGCGGCCGTGGCCCTGGCCCTGTTCTGGGCCTGGTCCGATGTCCTGCCGGCCCTCACCTGGCTGGACGGCATCACCCTGTGGTCGCGCACCATCATGGTGGGCGAGGCCGAGGTGCTCAGCCGCGTCAGTCTGCTGAACTTCCTGATGGCCATCTTCCTGGGGGTGGTCTTCACTCTGGCGGCCCGCAACCTGCCCGGCCTGGTGGAGATCTTGCTTTCCCGCAGCACTCAGATGGATGCCTCCGGTCGTTACACCGTCACCATGCTGCTGCGTTATGCCCTCACCGTGGTGGCCATCATCAGCGTATTCTCCCTGCTGGGGCTGCGCTGGAGTGAACTGCAATGGATGGTGGCGGCCCTCACCCTGGGCCTGGGTTTCGGTCTGCAGGAGGTGGTGGCCAACTTCGTGTCGGGTCTGATCATGCTGTTCGAACGCCCGGTGCGGGTGGGCGACACCATCACGATCGGTGAATACAGCGGTACCGTAGCCCGTATCCGCACCCGCGCCACCACCATCGTGGACTGGGACAACCGGGAGGTGGTGATTCCCAACAAAAACTTCATCACCGAACGACTGATCAACTGGACCCTGTCGGACACGGTCACCCGACTGGTGATCCCGGTGGGGGTCAGCTACTCGGCGGATGTGGACCTGGTGCGGGAGACTCTGCTGCAGATCGCGGCGGAAAACCCCCAGGTACTCAAGGAACCGGGCCCCAGCGTGTTCTTCATCCACTTCGGTGACAGCGCCCTGAACTTCGAGCTACGGGTCTACGTGAGCCAGTTGCGGGAACGGCTGATGACCACCAGCGAACTGCACACCACCATCATCAAGCGTTTCCGGGCACTGGGCATCGAGATCGCCTTCCCGCAGATGGATCTGCATATACGGGACATGGTCCCCGCGCCCGGTGGCCCCACCCAGTCGCCGGCCGCCGGCCAGCCGCCCCGCGCCCGAGGCGCGGCGGACATGGACCCGGGCCTGGAGCTACCGGAACCGGGGCCTGAAAATCCGGACTCCGAGCCCTCCTTGGGCACTGAACCGGGAGAACGCAGTGACTGATGCTCTCGACATCCTCAAGAAAATCGGCAAGCTGCTCACCGACTTCGACAATCCCCGCTGCAGCCACCGGGCGAACTGGCGATGAAAACGAAGGCAATTTGCACTTGGCAGGATGTGGATCTGATAGACCTCTTTTTCGCGTTCCGGAAGGCCAAGGCCGACAGTCCACCAAGATCACTGGGCGCTCTTCCTGCCCCACCAGCCAGTGGGCCATGGCCTGATAAACCGTCGCCGCCTCTCGATGCATCCTGGTGGGGTTACCAACGAGCCGATCCATCTGCTTGATGCTCGCCTTTTCCGCGATCTTCCGCTGCGATGCCCGGCCAAGACCGGTGACCGAGGTGGTCTGCCCGTCCAGAGCCGCCGCCGTGGCGGTCAGCAGCGAGGTACCTGAAGTCATGACAAACGCCGACAATCACCCTGCAAACGCCTGACATCCGTGCAGACCGCGAAGCGGCCTCAAGCAACGGCAAAACATACAGGCACGCTAAGGAGGTATACACCTCCCGTGCCAAAGGGTGCCCCTTTGCAACCCGAGCAGACCGTCGCACGTGTCGAAAGGCCAAGGCCTAACGCGCTGCGCTTGTTGGCCCCTGGCGGCACGGCGGCAAGCTACCGCAACACCAGGGGCTGTGTTTTTCCAATCAGGGGCGTATTGTGTATGTACATAAGTAAATACAGGATGCCCCATGCGGTTTGAATGGGACGAAGCCAAGAACCAGGCCAACATCCGCAAGCATGGCATCGACTTCAACGACGTGCCGGACATCTTCCAGCATCCGATGCTGGCTTTGCGTGATGACCGAACGGACTGCGGCGAAGAGCGCTGGATCAGCATCGGTTGGATCAAGGTGCTGATCGGCGTGGTTGTGTACACCGAGCGGCGGGGTGATGTGATCCGGATCATCTCCGCCCGAAAAGCCACCAAACAGGAGGCTGAACGCTATGTCGAAAGCATCGAAAACTGACTGGGAACGCCTGGCCAAGCTGGACGACCAGGACATCGATACCGGCGACATGTCCGAGCTGGGCGATGACTTCTTTCTCCGCGCCGAACTGCGCGTGCCGGTGAAACAAGCGGTGACCATCCGCCTCGATGCCGATGTGCTGGAGTGGTTTAAGGGGCAGGGTGCGGGCTATCAGACGCGCATCAACCAGTTGCTGCGCCACTACATGCAGGCCCAGCAGAACCACCCGCCACGGTGATGAACAACTCCCATGACCTGACGTGATGAAGAACTCTCAAGCCGGGTTGGCGGGCCGATGAATTGCCCTTGCAAGCGTGCCGTAAGCATTCAGAATCCGCTCGCTGTTGGCCTGATCCTCGATGCGCAAGGCATCGCTTTCATCGTTCAGCGTCTGGGCTATCCCCACGTTTTTCGCCAGGGATTTCCTTGTGAAACAGTGAGATAAAGGGAGGTGGGAGTGGACATGCATCGGGAGGCAATGACGGTTTATCAGGCCATGGCCCACTGGTTGTTGGGGCAGGAAGAGCGCCAGGTGATTCTGGTGGACTGGTCGCCGGTGGCGGTGGATGAGAGCATTCACGTGTTGCGCGCCTCGGTGCCCGTGGGCGGCCAGGGAAGAACCCTGTACCAGGAGTGCCACCCTCAGTCCAAGTACGCTAACCGCGAGATCCAGGAGGACTTTTTGAAGCGCCTCTCGGAGGTCTTGCCCGCCGGAGTCCGCCCGGTGATCGTCACGGACGTAACCGGTCAAACTAGACCGTCATTCCTTCCCTGATTCCTCGCGCGTACCGTCTCACCTGTATTCACTTCCGACAGGAGAGACCCATCATGCCCCAAGAGACCCCTCGTCCACGCCGTTCCCGTGCCCAGTGGCAAGCCCTGGTGGATGAGTTCCAGTCCAGCGGCCTCACGGCAGAAGTGTTCTGCCAGAAGCGGCAGTTGCCGGCGCATCGGTTCGAGGCATGGCGATCCCGGTTGAGCGCCGCCGCTGCGGAAGTAAAACCCGTGAACGGCAGCGGGGATGCGGAAGGGTCGCCCCGGTTTGCCGAGTTGTCCGTGGATTCGCATGGGCCCGCGGAGGTGACGCCACCCCTGTCCACCGGCTGGGACGTGGAATTGACCCTGGGCCCAGGCATGGTCCTGCGGGTGCGTCGAGGGCAGCCATGCTGAGACCCCTGCCGCGCCTGTGGCTATGCACCAACCCACGGACATGCGGCGCTCTTATGATGGTCTGGTGGCCTTGGTGAAGCAGCATCTGGGCATGGATCCCCTCAGTGGCCAGGGTTTCATCTTCATCAACCGGCGTCGCACCCAGCTCAAGGTGTTGTACTTCGATGAAGACGGCTACTGTCTGTGGTGCAAGCGCCTGGAGCAGGGGCGGTTCCGACGCCTGGGGGGGCCAGCGCAGGCCAAGATGGCACTGTCGCAGACCGAGTTTTCGGCCCTGATTGAAGGGCTGCAGATTGCCGTGGAAAAACGCCAAAAACGTTGGCGCAACAGGCCTTTCGCGGAGCAGGTGATGGTACAATAACCCCCATCTGATCAACCAGATAACACCTCGTGAACACGCCCGCCCACAGCCTGAATCCGCAGCAGCTGCACAAGGAAAATCAGCAACTGCGCGAACAGGTGGTGCTGCTCGCGGAACAGCTCAAGGACGCGCAGAACCAACTGGCCTTCTTCCACCGCGAGCTGTTTGGTCGACCGAGGAAGTCACCTACACCCGCCGCAAGAAGACCCGCGACAATGCCGTGACCGACAGCGGCCTGCGCTTTGACGAGACGGTGCCCAAGGAAGTCATCGATGTCCCCGCCAAGGAACTCGAAGGGCCGGATGCCCAGGATTACGAGGTCATCGATCACAAGGTCACGCACCGTCTGGCGCAGCGCCCTGGGAGCTACGTGATCCTGGAACACCGCCGCCCGGTCCTCAAGCACAAGCAGCAACAGACCCTGACCAGCCCGCCGACCCCGGAAACCGTGCTGGAAAAGAGCATCGCTGACGTCAGCCTCGTGGCCGGGATGATGGTGGACAAGTTCGCTTATCTGGTCGACGTACTCCTGCGCGTGGGCCAGCATCCAGCCAACAGGGTCATCGAACTCACGCCACGGCTCTGGAAAGAGCACTTCGCCGATAACCCACTACGATCAGACGTGCAGCGGCTGGGCAACTACGCCTTAGAATGATCGCTTACATGACGGAGGGGGCTTAAAACCCAGGCCGGCCTCTGGCTCCCTTAATCTGTCCGTTTTCCTACTGCACGCCTGCGACCCGAAGCAACTCAGTCGGGAAGATGATCTGGCGGGAGGGGTCCCGGCCCGTCGATCCGGACTGAGAACGCCAGCCCCTTGAAGGGCTTGAGCAGATCCAGCTCCCGGTTGAGGCACTCAGCCACATGGGTGGCCCGTTCCTCCTCAAGGATCCAGAGGCAGACCCGCTCCACCCCCTGATAGGTGAGACCGAAAAAGGTGACGTGTTCGGGAAAGTTGATGCCTCGGCCTGCCAGCGTGGTCGCCTGGAGAGCCCCCTCGCGGGCAGCGATGGCCAGGGCCTGTTCTTCGAACTCGTCCGCCACCACCGCCACCAGTAGTGCATTGCCCATGCCCTCGCCCTCTTGAACCAACAACCGGCCCTCTCCTGCGCCCGGCCGCGCACCCCGAAGGTAGAGAGGTCATGTGAGGACCATACCACCTGCACCGAATCCCGCAAAGATTGCCCGGCATTGGTGCACCCGTACTGCAAATGCCCGCTCACCGTGCTTCATCCGGCCTCGTGTCCGCAAAGCCATCGCAATTATTGGCACGCAGATTGATATGAAACAGCAGCGCAGGAATAAGACGCCCTGATCATTACGAAAAACCGTAGAAAAACACAAAAACCGACATAAAAACGCCCCAAAACAGTTCATAAGCGCACCAAATCAGTGCATTTTTACAAGTTCTTGAAGGAAGCGCCCCTCGCCCTCTGGCGTCGCGGACACTTTCCCTTTAATCTCCCCAACCCGCCGGAATTCGGCGATATTCACGGAAGTCAATAGCAGGAGGTCGGCGACGGTAAAACCGCCCGATCCCCCGACACCAGACTGCCGCGGATGCCGGCCAGCGACCAGATACCAGCGAGGTCAATGATGAGCTTTCATGCCTTACCGCCCGAGCAGGGCCTCTATGATCCAGCCCACGAGCGCGACGCCTGCGGCATCGGCTTTGTCTGTCATATCAAGAATCAGAAAAGTCATCGGATCGTCCAGCAGGGTCTGGAGATTCTGGAGCGGATCAATCATCGCGGCGCCGTCGGTGCCGACCCCAAGGCCGGTGACGGCGCCGGCATCCTGGTGCAGATCCCCGAGGCCTTCTTCCGCGCCCAGGTGAGCTTCGACCTGCCCGAGACCGGACACTACGGCGTGGGCATGATCTTCCTGCACCAGGATGCGGACATCCGCGCCCGGATGCAGGCCATCATCGAAAAGCACATTCTGGAAAGCGGTCAGACCGTGCTCGGCTGGCGCGACGTGCCCACCGACAACAGCGACCTGGGCGAAAGCGTGCTGCCCAGCGAACCCAGGGTGCGCCAGGTGTTCATCGGCCGGGGCGACAACTGTGCCGACCAGGATGCCTTCGAGCGCAAACTGTTCGTCATCCGCAAGCGCATGGATAACGAGATCCGCGATGCCGGTCACGGTTTCGAGGCTTGCTACATCGCCTCCATGTCCTCCCGCACGGTGAACTACAAGGGTATGCTGCTGGCCGGCCAGGTGGGCCATTACTACCTGGACCTGCAGGACGAAACCTTCGTCAGCGCCCTGGCCCTGGTGCACCAGCGCTTCTCCACCAACACCTTCCCCACCTGGGACCTGGCACAGCCGTTCCGCATGATCTGCCACAACGGCGAGATCAACACCCTGCGGGGCAACGTCAACTGGATGGCCGCCCGCCGTCACACCATGCGTTCCGAGATCCTGGGCGACGACCTGGACACCATCTGGCCGCTGATCCCGGAAGGCCAGTCCGACTCCGCCTGCTTCGACAACGCCCTGGAACTGCTGGTGATGGGGGGCTATTCCCTGGCCCATGCCATGATGATCCTCATCCCCGAAGCCTGGTCCGGCAACACCCTGATGGACGAGAAGCGTCGCGCCTTCTATGAATACCACATGGCCCTGATGGAGCCCTGGGACGGCCCCGCCGCCATGGCCTTCACCGACGGCCGCCAGATCGGTGCCACCCTGGACCGCAACGGCCTGCGCCCCGCCCGTTACCTGGTCACCAAGGATGACCTGGTAATCCTGGGTTCCGAGATGGGCGTGCTGGACATTCCCGAAGAGCAGATCGTCAAGAAGTGGCGCCTGCAGCCGGGCAAGATGCTGCTGATCGACCTGGAGGAAGGCCGCATCATCAGCGATGACGAGATCAAGACCCAACTGGCCGCAGCCCGCCCCTACGGCGAATGGCTGAAGAAGACCCAGATCCGTCTGGAAGACCTGCCCACCGGCGTCGGTCCCATGGCCCCCGATGACGCCACCCTGCTGGATCACCAGCAGGCCTTCGGCTATACCCAGGAAGACCTGAAGTTCCTGCTCACCCCCATGGCCCTCACCGGCCAGGAGGCAATAGGCTCCATGGGCGCGGACAACCCGCCCTCGGTGCTGTCGGCCCGGCCCAAGCACCTGTCCACCTATTTCAAGCAGAACTTCGCCCAGGTGACCAACCCGCCCATCGACCCGATCCGCGAGGAACTGGTGATGTCGCTGGTGTGCATGATCGGTCCCCGCCCCAACCTGCTGGGCATCAACGAGGCCGGCCGGCACTGGCGCCTGGAAACCCCCCAGCCGGTGCTCACCAACCAGGACCTGGAGCGCATCCGCCACATCGAGTACCACTCCGGCGGCGCCTTCCGTACCCGCACCCTGGACGTGTGCTACCCCGCCGTCGAAGGCGCCGAAGGCATGGGCGCCGCCTTGGATCGCCTGTGTGCCGAGGCGGAACAGGCGGTTCTGGATGGCTTCAATATCCTTATCCTGTCCGACCGCGACACCAACCGGGACCGGATTCCGATCCCCATGCTGCTGGCCACCTCGGCCGTGCACCATCACCTGATCGAGAAGGGGCTGCGTACCGCCTCCGGCATCGTGGTGGAAACCGGGGCCGCCCTGGAAGTGCATCATTTCGCCACCCTGGAAGGCTACGGCGCCGAAGCCATCAACCCCTATCTGGCCTTCGACACCATCCAGTCCATGTTGCCGCGTCTGCCGGAGCGGCTGAGCTTCGAAGAGGCCCAGAAGCGCTACATCAAGGCCGTCGGCAAGGGGCTGCTCAAGGTCATGTCCAAGATGGGCATCTCCACCCTGGAATCCTACTGCGGCGCCCAGATCTTTGATGCCATCGGCCTCAACACGCCGTTCGTGGACCAGTACTTCTCCGGCACCCACAGCAAGATCGAGGGTATCGGCCTGTCCCAAGTGGCCGAAGAGGCGGTGCGCTGGCACCGGCAGGCCTACGGCAATGCGGAGATCTACCGCAAGCAGCTGGACGTGGGCGGCGACTACGCCTTCCGCATCCGCGGCGAAGATCACATCTGGACCCCGGACAGCATCGCCAAGCTGCAGCACGCCACCCGCGCCAACGACGCCGGGAGCTTCGCCGAGTTCTCGCGGCTCATCGACGAGCAGTCCGAGCGCCTGCTGACCCTGCGCGGTCTGATGGACTTCAGGTTCGCCGATACCGAAATCCCTCTGGACGAGGTGGAACCGGCGGCCGAGATCGTCAAGCGCTTCGCCACCGGTGCCATGTCCTTCGGCTCCATCTCCTACGAGGCCCATTCCACCCTGGCCAAGGCGATGAACGCCATCGGCGGCAAGTCCAACACCGGTGAGGGCGGTGAAGAGCCGGAACGCTTCCTGCCCCTGGCGGACGGCTCCATGAATCCGGAACGTTCCGCCATCAAGCAGGTGGCCTCGGGCCGCTTCGGCGTCACCACCGAGTACCTGGTGAACGCCGACGACATCCAGATCAAGATCGCCCAGGGCGCCAAGCCCGGCGAAGGTGGCCAGCTGCCCGGCCACAAGGTCAATGCCCAGATCGCCCGGGTGCGTCATTCCACCGCCGGCGTGGGCCTGATCTCGCCGCCGCCCCACCACGACATCTATTCCATCGAGGATCTGGCACAGCTGATCCACGACCTGAAGAACGCCAACCCCAAGGCCCGCATCTCCGTGAAGCTGGTCTCCGAGGTGGGTGTGGGCACCGTGGCCGCCGGCGTCTCCAAGGCCCATGCGGACCACATCACCATCGCCGGTTACGACGGCGGCACCGGGGCCAGCCCGTTGACCTCCATCAAACACGCCGGCAGTCCCTGGGAGATCGGCCTGGCCGAAACCCAGCAGACCCTGGTGCTCAACCGCCTGCGGGGCCGCGTGGCGCTGCAGGTGGACGGCGGCCTGCGCACCGGCCGCGACGTGGTCATCGGCGCCCTGCTGGGGGCCGATGAGTTCGGCTTCGCCACCGCGCCGCTGATCGTGGAAGGCTGCATCATGATGCGCAAGTGCCACCTGAACACCTGCCCGGTGGGCGTGGCCACCCAGGATCCGGAACTGCGCAAGAAATTCACCGGCAAGCCGGAATACGTCATCAACTACTTCTTCTTCGTGGCCGAGGAAGTCCGCCGCCTGATGGCCAGGCTGGGCTTCCGCACCATGAAGGAGATGATCGGTCGTGCCGATCTGCTAGAGATGCGCAAGGCCATCAGCCACTGGAAGGCCAAGGGGCTGGACTACACCCGTCTGCTGGCCCGGCCCCAGGTGCCGGCCGAGGTGGCCATCTACAACACCGAGACCCAGGATCACGGTCTGGACAAGGCGCTGGATCACGAACTGATCCGGCAGGCCCAGCCAGCCCTGACCGAGGGCAAGCCGGTGAAGATCGAAACCCGGATCCGCAACTTCCACCGCACCGTGGGCACCATGCTCTCCGGTCAGGTGGCGGCCCGCTACGGCCATGCCGGCCTGCCGGACGACACCATCCACATCAAGGCCAGCGGTACCGGCGGCCAGTCCTTCGGCGCCTGGCTGGCCAAGGGCGTGACCATCGAGATGGAAGGTGAAGCCAACGACTACGTGGGCAAGGGCCTGTCCGGCGGTCGCATCATCATCTATCCGCCGGCCCATGCCGCCATCGACCGGGCCGAGGACAACATCATCGTCGGCAACACCGTGCTCTACGGCGCCATCAATGGCGAGGTGTTCTTCCGCGGCGTGGCCGGTGAGCGTTTCTGCGTGCGCAATTCCGGCGCCACCGCCGTGGTGGAAGGCGTGGGCGACCACGGCTGCGAGTACATGACCGGCGGCATCATGGTGTGCCTGGGCCGCACCGGCCGCAACTTCGCCGCCGGCATGTCCGGCGGGGTGGCTTACGTGCTGGACGAGGACGGTGACTTCGCCCAGCGCTGCAATCTGGCCATGGTGGAACTGGAGCCCATCGCCGCCGAGGACGATGCCCTGGAAGCCCTGGATCACCAGGGCGGGGATCTGGAAACCCACGGCCGGGTGGACCTGAGCCACGACATGACCAACCACGATGCCCGGCGCCTGAAGACCCTTATCGAGCGTCATCTGGCCTACACCGGCTCGGCCCAGGCCAAACGCATCCTGGCGGACTGGAATAATTTCCTGCCCCGTTTCGTCAAGGTGATGCCGGTGGATTACCGTCGCGCCCTGGAAGAACTTCAGGCCCAGAAGGCCCGTCCGCCGGGTGCCAACCGACCATTGACCGCCAACCAGCCGCTTGAGGGGAGCGCCGCTCATGGGTAAGCCAACCGGATTCCTGGAATTTGTACGCAGCGACCGGCGCTATGCGCCGGTGAGTGACCGTATCGTTCACTATCGGGAGTTCGTCATCCCGCTGAACGTGGCACAGGTGCGTGAGCAGGGGGCCCGCTGCATGGACTGCGGCATCCCCTTCTGCCATCAGGGCTGCCCGGTGAACAACATCATCCCGGACTGGAATGACCTGGTGTACAAGGACGACTGGAAGCAGGCCATCGAGGTGCTGCATTCCACCAACAACTTCCCCGAGTTCACGGGCCGCATCTGCCCCGCCCCCTGCGAGGCCGCCTGCACCCTGAACATCGACGACACCCCGGTGACCATCAAGACCATCGAGTGCGCCATCGTCGACCGGGCCTGGGAAGAAGGCTGGATCCGGCCCCAGGTGGCCCAGCGCCGCACCGGCAAGCGGGTGGCGGTGGTGGGCTCCGGCCCCGCGGGTCTTGCGGCCGCCCAGCAGCTGGCCCGTGCCGGTCACAGCGTGGAGGTGTTCGAGAAGGCGGACCGCATCGGCGGCCTGCTGCGCTACGGCATCCCCGATTTCAAGCTGAGCAAGACGCATATCGACCGCCGTATCGCGCAGATGCGCACGGAAGGGGTGCAGTTCCACACCCAGACCCATATCGGCGTGGACATCCCGGTGGCGAAACTGCAGGCGGAGTTCGATGCGGTGGTGCTGGCAGGGGGGGCCGAAAAGCCCCGCGATCTGCCGGTGCCCGGCCGTGAACTGGAGGGCGTGCATTACGCCATGGATTTCCTCACCCGCAACAGCAAGCGAGTCCAGGGCGTGTTCGTACCCGACGAGGACTTCCTCAGCGCCCAGGACAAGCACGTGCTGGTGATCGGCGGCGGCGATACCGGTTCCGACTGTATCGGCACCTCCAACCGTCATGGCGCGGTCCATGTCACCCAGGTGGAGATCCTGGACAAGCCGCCTGAAAAGGAGAACAAGGGGCTGACCTGGCCCAACTGGCCCAACCGCATGCGCACCTCCAGCTCCCAGGAAGAGGGCTGCACCCGGGAGTGGAACGTGGCCACCAAGGCCTTCATCGACGACGGCCACGGCCGGGTCAAAGCCGCCCGGGTGGCGACGGTGAAGTGGGAGAAGGATGCCGAGGGCCGTTTCCAGATGAGCGAAGTACCGGGCACCGAGCGGGAAATCCGCTGTGATCTGGTGCTGCTGGCCATGGGCTTCGTGCATCCGGTACAGGAGGGCATGCTGGCCCAACTGCAGCAGGCATCCGGCCTGGAGCTGGATCCCCGGGGCAACGTCAAGGGTGTGACCGAAGGCGCCAAGGCCTATCACACCAGCGTGGACGGCGTGTTCGCCGCCGGCGACATGCGCCGCGGCCAGTCCCTGGTGGTCTGGGCCATCCGCGAAGGGCGCCAGTGCGCCCGGGCAGTGGATCAGTGGCTGATGGGAAGTTCCGATCTGCCGCGGTGACGCCATGAAAAAAGCCCGGCTTTGCCGGGCTTTTTTTCGTTCCGGGGCCGGGATACTCTGCGGTGAACCCCCGCCGCCCCACCACTGGAGCACACGCCATGGCCACCGACCCAGGCACTATCCACACTTTCGAGGCCACCGACATCCAGGGCCGACCCCGCACCCTGGCCGAATTCACCGGTCGTGTTCTGCTCATCGTCAACGTGGCCAGCCGCTGCGGCCTCACCAAACAGTACAGCAGCCTGCAGGCCCTGCAGGATCGTTTCCACGACCGGGGGTTCGACGTGCTGGGCTTTCCCTGCAATCAGTTCGGCAACCAGGAACCGGGCAGCGAGGACCAGATCGCCGATTTCTGCACCACAAGCTTCCGGGTGAGCTTCCCGCTGTTTGCCAAGGTGGAGGTCAACGGCGCTGACGCCCATCCCCTGTTTCGTCACCTCAAGGCCGCCGCGCCCGGTCTGCTGGGGTCCCAGGGCATCAAGTGGAATTTCACCAAGTTTCTGGTGGGTCGAGATGGTCGGGCGGTCCGGCGCTATGCCCCCAATGTCCCGCCGGAAGCCATCGCTGGGGAGATCGAGCGCCTGCTTGAGATGCCACCAACCTAATCGGCACAAGGTTGTCACGCATAACCGGTTTGGTTCATATTCCAAAAACAACATCAAGCGAACCCACCACCGAGGAGCATCAAGGCCATGTCCATCAAGCGTCGAGATTTTCTCAAGGCCGGCACCGCCGTGGCCACCGGGGCCGCCATCATCGGGGCACCGGCCATCGTCAAGGCCCAAGAGCGTTTCAACTGGCGCATGACCACCACCTGGCCCGCCGGCCTGCCCTTCTTCCAGACCGGACCCGGCAGTGCCACCGACTTCGCCCGGCGAGTGGAGGAAATGTCCGGCGGCCGTATCCGCATCCGGGTCTATTCCGCCAATGAACTGGTGCCCGCCTTCGAGGGCTTCGATGCCGCTTCTTCCGGTCGTCAGGTCCAGCTCAATCACGGCTGCGCCTATTACTGGGCCGGCAAGTCCTTCGCCGCCCAATACTTCACCACCGTCCCCTTCGGCATGACCTTCCAGGGTCATAACGCCTGGCTCAACGAGGGGGGCGGCTATGAACTGTACGAAGAGGTCTACAAGCCCTTTGATCTGGTGCCCCTGGTGGTGGGCTGCACCGGGGTGCAGCCGGTGGGCTGGTTCCGGCGCCCGGTCGAGGGTCTGCGGGATTTCCGCGGCCTGAACATCCGCATGCCGGGGTTGGCTGGGGACATCTACAACGCCATCGGCGCCAATGCCCGCCTGCTGCCGGGTGGTGAACTGTTTGCGGCCCTGGAGCGGGGTGCCATTGATGCCGCGGAGTGGGTGGGTCCCTACTCCGACCGCGAACTGGGTCTGCACCGGGCCGCCAAGTACTACTATTCCTCCGGCTGGCACGAACCGGCCACCAGCACCGAGGTGGTGGTCAACCGCCGCGCCTGGGAATCCCTGCCCAAGGATCTGCAGGCCATCATGCGCAACGCCGCGGCGGCCTGCAACATCACATCCCATGCCTGGCTGGAGGCCAGAAACGCCGATGCCCTGGACGACCTGGTGACCAATCATGGGGTGCAATTCGGGCCGCTGCCCGACGACGTGATCCAGGCCCTGCTGGAAGCCACCCGGGATATTCTCAGCGACCGGGCCGCCAAGGACCCGCTGGTGCGCCGGGTGCATGAGAGCTATTTCGGGTTCAAGGCCCGCCATGACCGCTGGCAGCAAAACTCGGAAACGGCCTTCCAGACCCAGATCCGGGACCTGGGCGGGAAGATCCTCGCCTGAGCCTGCTCCGGAGCCCCTTTCCCTCGGGAGCGGGGCTCATCCGACTCATTCCGACGGGATCGCCTGGAGATCGCCATGCCCCGGCTCCTCCTCCGCTTCGAGCGTGTGCTGTACCGGATCACCAGCCTTGCCGGCGGGGTTTCGGCCGTCGCCATGGCCGCCATGATACTGCTGATCTTCGGCAACATGACCGCCCGCTACGCCTTCGGTACCGGCGCCGTGTGGCTGCAGGAACTGGAATGGTATCTGCTCTCCCTGAGCGTGATGACCGGCATCGCCTATGCCATGCGCGCCGATGAACACGTTCGGGTGGATGTCTTTTCCCATCGTCTGAGCCGGGTGGGCAAGCTCTGGCTTAACGGCATCACCATGGTGCTGGTGGCCATCCCCATTGCGGCCCTGGTCCTCTTCTACACCTGGCCCTTCGTCAACATCTCCTATGTGCGCGGCGAAGGCTCGCCCAACGCTGGCGGCATGCCCTGGCTGTTCCTTCCCAAGGCCATGATCCTGCTGGGTTTTGCCCTCATCCTCAGCGAGGCCCTGCGGCAGACCCTGAGCATCGGTCGACGCCTGCTGTTCCACTATCGCCGCCCCGGACCCCGCCGGAGGATTGTCCATGCCCCTTGAGTACATCGCGCTGATGATGGTGGGTGCCTTCTTCGTCCTCGTGCTCACCGGGATGCCGGTGGCCTTCGCCATTGCCGCCGTGGGATTCGTGTTCGGCTTCATCGGTTTCGAAGGCTGGCTGTTCGAGCTGCTGCCTTCCCGCATCTTCGGCACCATCACCAACTACACCCTGCTGGCCATCCCGCTGTTCGTATTCATGGGGGTGATGCTGGACAAGACCCGGGTGGCGGAACGCATGCTGGAGGTGATCGGCCACGCCAGCGGCGCCCTGCCCGGCGGCATGGCGCTGGCAGTAATCCTGGTGGGTGTGCTCATGGGTGCGGCCACGGGCATTGTCGGGGCGGCCATCGTCACCCTCACCCTGATGGCCCTGCCCACCCTGATCCACCGCGGTTACAAACCGTCGGTGGCCTGCGGCACCATCTGTGCCTCGGGCACCCTGGGGCAGATCATTCCCCCCAGCTTGGTCCTGCTGGTGCTGGCGGACACCATGAACCTGTCCGTGGGCAGCCTGTTCGCCGCCGCCCTGGTGCCGGGCCTGCTGCTGGCCGGACTCTACGTGGTCTATCTGCTGTTTCTGGCCTGGTACAGTTCGGCGGATGTGCCGGCCATCGATGCCGAGGAACGGGCGGCCATAAGCAAGGCACAGCTCTGGAAGGACCTGTTCACCTCGGTGCTGCCGCCCCTGGCCCTGGTGGCGGCGGTACTGGGGGCCATCATCGGCGGCATCGCCGCGCCCACGGAGGCCGCGGCGGTGGGCGCGGTGGGCGCGGTGGTGGTGGCGGCGCTGATGCGGCGCCTGAGCCTGCCGGTCGTCAACGAGGCACTGATCATCACGGTGCGTATCAGCGCCATGGTGTTCTTCGTGCTGATCGCCTCCCAGGTGTTTGCCCTGGCGTTCCGGGGGCTGGACGGGGAGTTCCTGGTGGAGGCCATGTTCAACTGGGTGCCCGGCGGACCCTACGGCACCCTGCTGTTCATGATGCTGCTGATTTTCCTGCTGGGGTTCTTCCTGGAGTGGATTCAGATCACCTACATCGCCGTCCCCCTGTTCATGCCGTTCCTGGCGGGGTATCCAGAGTTCTCCATGGTCTGGATCGCGATCCTCATCGCCATGAACCTGCAGACCTCGTTCCTGACGCCGCCCTTTGGATGGTCGCTGATCTTCATGAAGGGAGTGGCGCCCAAAGGGATACGGACTGCGGATATCTACCGGGGGGCGATCCCCTTTGTATTCATCCAGCTAATGGCCCTGGGGCTGTTGATCCTGTTCCCGGGGATCGCCCTGTGGCTACCGGAAGCCATCGGATGGTAGGGCGTGATCTTTATTCTTGGATTATTGAAAAAAGAACAGTGCCGTGGTCACCGCGCCGACCACCACGATGCCGTTGCGCAGGACCGTCGGCGGCAGTACACGACCGATGCGGGCACCCACCAAACCGCCCAGGACTGCCGCCAGGGCCATGGGGGGGATCTCCGGCCAGGAGATGGCGCCGCCCCAGGCATAGATGATCACCGCCATCAGGGTGAGTACGGCGGAGAGCAGGTTCTTCAGACCGTTGGCCACGTTCAGGTCATTGACGCCCAGCAGCCGGAACATGGCCAGCATGACAATGCCCATGCCGCCGTTGAAATAGCCGCCGTAGCCGCACACACCCAACACCCCGAGCCGCCCCCAGAAACCGCCGGTGCCCCGGCTGCGCCGGGCCAGATACTGGTTCAGGCGGGGGCCGAAGGCAAACAGCAGTGTGGCAAAGAGCAACAGCCAGGGCACGATCACCCGGAAGGCCTCGTTGGAGGTCGCCAGCAGCAGCAAGGCCCCCACCGCGCCCCCCGCCGTACCAATGAGCACCACCCCCAGCACCGTCATCCCCCGGGGCGCCTGGATCAGGTCCCGGTAGGCCCAGGCGCCGGCCAGATAGCCGGGCAGCAAGGCTGCCGTGCCGGTGGCGTTGGCGGCCACCGGCGGTACGCCGGTGAAGACCAGGGCCGGCAGGGTAAGAAAGCTACCTCCCCCGGCCAGCGCATTGATGATGCCGGCCACAAAGGCGGCGGTCACGATCAGGGTAAGATCAAACAGTTCCAGTGGCACGGGGATGGGCATCCTTCAAGTGGGAGCGACTCGGCAGATAGGGCCTGAGCCAGTCCATGATCTGCCCGGCATGACGGGCAAATCCTTCCGGGTCATTGTGCCCCACACCCGGCAGGGTAAGCACTGTCGCCCGGGGATTTGCACCGGCCAGGATCTGCAGATGATGCAGGGGCACCACGTCATCGTCCTCGCCATGCACCAACAGCAGCGGCGCCTGGATCCGGTCCACCGTGGTCCGGGGGGCAATGTCATCGAAGCGATGGCCGATGAACCATTCCACGCCGCGATTGATGACCACCCCCCATGGCCGGCGCGGGATACCCTGCTCCGCCAGCCAGCCGTTCATCATCGGCTCAGGATGAGAAAAGGCGGACAGACTGATCACCGCGCGCAGATCCGGGGTTCTGGAAGCCGCCAGCAGTACCGCACCGGCGCCCACGGAATGCCCCAGCAGGATGATATCCCCATATCCTCGCCGGCGTAGCACCTCCATGACGGCCTCCGCATCCTCGGCAAAGCGCGGCAGAGAGGCAAAGCCGTCATCATCACTCAGGCCGTGACAACGGGCATCAAAGACCACCGCGTTCAACCCCTCGGCCAGCACCCGGGGCACCATGAACAGCAGGTGGGAGCTGTTGGCACCCCAGCCATGCACCATGACCACGACCGGGGCACCGGGATGAGGCAGGAAAAACGAGGCGGCCAGAGCCTTGCGCCGACGACTGATGATCCGGACCCGTTCGGGAGACAGGCCCAGGGCCTGTGGCTCGGTCACCCATGACCGCGCCTGAATGCGAAAGGCCCGCAGCAGCCATGACCGAAGGACCATCAAACCAAGCACCAATCCAAGGACCGGAACACTGACGATAAAAAAGCCATGAAAGACTGACATGAGATTCCATGCAGGGATGTTGGAAACCACGGGGAACAACGCCCGGCCGGACGCGCTCCAATGATAACAAGCGCAGGAGATCGTTCCATGGACATTCCACTGTTGATCATCGGCGCCCTGCTGCTGGGCACATTGACCGCCTGGTACATCGGGGTGTTCCCCTACCCTGTCGGCTGGCTACTCCTGAGCGTGTTCTTCATCGCACGATTGATCCAGATCAGCCAGGGCTGACCCCGGGAAACGGGCAAATCTTCCACAAAGTCTTTATAATCCTCCACAATAACCCGCCCGGCCTTTTGTCTGTAAATCAGGCAACGTTGCCGGTCAGGCCTTGAAAGGCCTCGGACAAGGAACCATACATAAATCATCAATCCGTCGAGTCCAGGACTCGACGGTCATGCGGCCCCGCCTCCCTGGGCGGGAAATGCTGTGTTGCCGCCTCGGCGGCGCTGAGCGGGTCATGAGACCCGCATACCGGTGACACCGGCACCCCAGCAGAATCTCCCAGTCAGACCCGGCCTTGTCCGGGACACAGGGGTGTCAGCCCAACCGATGGGCACCGGTCGTCCACATCACAATGGCGGCACGATGAACCCTTGCACCACCCAACCAGCCCCTGGAGCGATGCTATGCCCCTGACCCGACGCCGTTTCAACCAATTGCTTGCAGGTGGGCTGGGCGCGGCCCTGACCCCCAATGTCCTGGCCGGACTGGTGGAAGGTCAGGACTGGCGTGCCATCGCCCGCCCCCAGTCGGAAGCGCCCGCGGGCAAGATCGAACTGACCAAGTTCTTTTCCTACGGCTGCCCCTTCTGCGGACAGCTGGCCCGGGTGATGAAGCCCTGGCTGGCGGAACAGCCCGATGACGTGGTGTTCCGGCGCGTCCCCATCTCCTTCAACCGCACCGCCTGGGCCAACCTGGCCCGCCTGGCCCTGGCCCTGGAGGAAACCGGTCTGGCCGGTGAGCTGGATCAAGCGGTATTTGACGCGGTCGGGGTGCATCGGGAACCCCTATTCACCGAAACCGCCATCATGGACTGGCTTGGGGAAAGGGACGTGGATACCGAGGCATTCCGCCAGGTCTTCAACGCCTCCCATATTCGAGCCCAAGTGGCCCGTAACGACCGCCTGCAGACCCGCTTCGGCATCAACAGCGTCCCCACCCTGGTGGTCGACGGCCGTTTCGTCGTGGTCGGCGAACAGGCCCGCAGCTTCGATGACATCCTTGATATTGCCGGACAACTCATCGACAAGGCCCGCACCTGACCCGGGCTGTTTTCTTCCGACAACAGGAGTACAGCACCAATGACAGACGTCCTGTTCATGTCTTTTCCTGCAGCGCCCGCGGCGCCCAACCACATGACATCCTAGCCATGAACGATTCTTCTCAAGCGATTTCCCCCCGTCGACGCCTGCAGACCCTGCTGGCGATCCCTGACAACCAGCGTACCGAAGAGCAATGGGACGAGATCATCGAACTGGAGATCTCCCTGGCGCCCGTCAACCAGATCACCGGCGGTGAGAAGCAGGCCGCCGAAACACGCAGCAGTCCGCGTCAGGCCCGTGGAGCCAGGCAGCCAAGATCAGGCAGCAGCGGAAATGGTCCTCGCACCAAAAAGACCTTCAAAAAGCCGACCGGCGGCGCCCCCAAGGGTCCGGCCCGAGGCGCCGTCGGCGGAGAGTAAATACCCGACTGCAGCGGGGCCAGGCGGGCTCCCGGCCCCGAAAAGGCGCTGAATGATCCACGTCAAGGCCGCTGACAGTCCCGTCAGCCCTTGGCGCGGACGATACGCAAAACCTCGGGGATACGACGCAGGCGGCGCATCATGTCGGCCAGATGCTTGCGGTTGCGGACACTCAGGGTGAAGGTGATCGTGGTGGCATGACCATCCCGTTCGTCGAAGGAAACGTGCTCGATATTGGAGCCCATGTCCGCGATCCCCGCCGCCAGACTGGCCAGCACGCCCCGCTTGTTGGCGGTCTGGATACGCACGCTGGCGGCATATTCCTGACTGCCATCCGGCGCCCACTCCACCGTGATCCACTTGTCCGGCTTGTCCCGGTAATCGGCCACGTTGCGGCAGTGTTCCCGGTGGACCACCAGGCCGCGCCCGGTGCTCATGACCCCGACGATGGGATCGCCGGGGATGGGATTGCAGCACTTGGCAAAGGACAGCACCATACCCTCGGTACCCTTCACGGCCAAGGGTCGTCCCATGCCTGCGGGGGTGGTTTCCATGGCCGAGGCATCGGCATCCTCCGCCACGGACAGGCGTCTGGCCACCAACGCGGCCATGCGGTTCCCCAGACCCACGTCCGCCAGCAGGGCTTTGACATCCGGCAACTGTAATTCCTCCAGCAACGCCCGCAGGCGTTCCTCGGGCACCTGCTCCAGCGAGAGTTCGTAGACCGAGAGGGCCTTTTCCAGCAACCGGCGGCCGAGACTGACCGCCTCGTCCTGCTGCAGGTTCTTGAGGTAGTGGCGGATGGCCGTGCGGGCCTTGCCGGTGACGACGAAGTTCAGCCAGGCCGGATTGGGGCGGGCACCGGGGGCGGTGATGATCTGCACCGTGCGGCCACTCTCCAGGGGGGTGGACAGGGGCGCCAGGCGCCGGTCGATCTTGGCGGCCACACAGGTATTGCCCACGTCGGAGTGCACGGCATAGGCAAAATCCACCACGGTGGCGCCCCGGGACAGCTCCATGATGTCCCCTTGGGGGGTGAAGATGTAGACCTCCTCCGGAAACAGGTCAACCTTGACGTTCTCCAGGAATTCCATGGAGTTGCCGGCGGCCTGCTGGATCTCCAGCACCCCTTTGAGCCACTCCCGGGCCCGGTCCTGGGCCCGATCCTGGGCAGTGGCGGATTGCCGATCACCGGCCTTGTAAAGCCAGTGGGCGGCGATACCGGTCTCGGCCACCCGGTCCATCTCCTCGGTGCGGATCTGCACCTCAATGGGGATGCCGTGAGGTCCGAACAGCACCGTGTGAAGGCTCTGGTAGCCGTTGGCCTTGGGGATGGCGATATAGTCCTTGAAGCGCCCCGGCACCGGCTTGTAGAGATTGTGTACCGCCCCCAAGGCCCGGTAGCAGGTATCCACGTCGGCGACGATGATGCGGATGGCAAAAACGTCATAGACCTCAGAGAAGGACAGACGCTTCTGTTTCATCTTGCGATAGATGCTGTAGAGGTTCTTCTCCCGGCCGACGATGCGGGCCTCAATGCCCACCTCTTCCATGCGACCGCAGATGGCGGTCTCGATCTTCTGCATCACTTCCTTGCGGTGGCCCCGGGATTTCTTCACCGCCGCCTCCAGCACCTTGTGGCGCATGGGATAGTGGGCGGCAAAACCGAGCAGCTCCAGCTCGCGGCGGATGGCGTTCATGCCCAGACGCTGGGCAATGGGGGCATAGATATCCAGGGTCTCCCGGGCCACCCGTCGGCTCTTGTCCGGCCGCAGGGCGCCCAGGGTGCGCATATTGTGCAGGCGGTCGGCCAGCTTCACCAGGATCACCCGCAGATCGCGGGTGATCGCCAGCATCATCTTGCGGAAATTCTCGGCCTGCGCCTCGGCCTTGGAACGGAACTTGAGGTGGGTAAGCTTGGAGACACCATCCACCAGTTCGGCCACATCATCCCCGAACTCCTCGATGATGCGTTCCTTGCTGATGTGGGTATCCTCCATGACGTCATGGAGGATGGCGGCGATGATGCTCTTGTAGTCCATCCGCATCTCGGCCATGGTCTTGGCCACGGCCAGGGGATGGAAGATATAGGGTTCCCCACTCTGACGGGTCTGCCCTTCGTGGGCTTCGGCACCGAACAGATAGGCCCGGTAGACCTCCTTGATCTGCTCCGGCTCCAGATAGCACTCCAGGTAGGCGCACAGGTCACCGGCCATGAAACGGGTGGTGTCCAGCGGCTGGGGGCTGGGGATCGTGGGGGTGGGGGCGCTCTCGACCATGGCGGCTGTCATGCGGAGTGGCCCTGTTGCGGTTCCCGGAGCAATCCGCAGACGGGGCTAGATCTCCGAACCGACCTCCTCGTCGCTGATCTTGGACTGGCCGGCATGGTCACGGGCAGCCACTTCGTTCAGGACTTCCGGTCCCACCAGGCCGGCGGCAATCTCCCGCAGGGCCACCACGGTGGGCTTGTCGTTCTCCCATTCCACCAGGGGATTGGTGCCTCCGGCGAGCTGACGGGCGCGCTTGGCAGCCACCAACACCAGATGGAAACGGTTGTCTACATTGTCGAGACAGTCTTCTACGGTCACTCGTGCCATGGCTGGCAGTGCTCCTGAAAAAACGGCGGAAAACGGTCAATACTAGGGGTTCAGAACCCGGGATGCCAGCAATTCGCTCAGCAACGCCCGTTTGCTGTGGTGCTGGGGCCACATGCGCAGACGATTGGCGGTGAAGATGGCCTTCAGGTCCGCCAGTGCGTCCTCAAAGCGGTCATTGACCACCAGGTAGTCATATTCAACGTAATGGGTCATTTCTTTGACCGCATCCTGCATACGCCGTTCGATCACGGCAGCGCTGTCCTTGCCCCGGGCCTGAAGCCGGGCGCGCAGGGTATCCCGAGAGGGAGGAACGATGAAGATGGACTGACAATCGGGCATCAGGCGGCGGACCTGCTGAGCGCCCTGCCAGTCGATTTCCAGGATCACGTCCCGGCCCTGGTCCAGCTCCGCCTCCACCGCAGCGCGGGAGGTGCCGTAATAGTGGTCAAAGACCCGGGCATGCTCCAGAAAGGCCCCGTCCTCGATCATACCCAGGAAATGCTCGGCATTGACGAAGTGGTAATGGGTGCCGTCCACCTCGCCCGGCCGGGGCGGGCGAGTGGTATGGGAGACGGATACCACCAGATCCGGACGGGCTTCCAGCAGGGCGGCCACCAAGCTGGTCTTGCCGGCCCCGGAGGGTGCGGACACGATGAAGAGGGTTCCCTTGACCAAGTTGCTGACTCCCGGCTGGACGACTGGATGACCCGCTAGGGTAACTCAAGGCAGGTGCCGGATGCAGCCCGAGGGCAATCAGTCCAGCAGATCCACTTCAATCCCCTGCTCATACAGGGACTGAGCGCGCCGATCCAGGTACCGCTGCAACTCAGGCTCGTCCCGGTAGGCCCCGGTCAGCACGTATTCCATCAGGGACTGCACATGGAAGGTCCGCAGATAACCCTCGGCACGGATCACCTCGCCGCTCTCGGGGGTGTAGAAAGCCAGCGTGGGGGTGTAAAGCACGCCACTGTCCCTGGCCCAGGCCGCCGCGGTGGTTTCCTCGCCCGCCGGGGTGATGACCGGATCACGACCGGCGACATCGATCTGTGCCACCTGGAACCGGGCCAGCAGGGACTCGCTGTCGGGCCGGGCCAGAATATCCAGGTGCAACTCATCGCAGGCGGAGCACTGGGCCTGCTCGAACAGCACCAACAGGGGCCGTTCATCCTCCCTCAGGGCTGAGGCCAGGTCATGGGGAGAGGGCAGCCAACCTTCCCGGGCATGTAGTACGCCGCTGGCGGGCTCCGGCGACAGTTGCTCGAAATACGCCTGGAAGCCGATCTCGTGTTCCCGCCGCTCCCCGATCCAGGACAGCGCCGCACGGAAGCGATGGGGCTCGAAATAGCCATTGATGCGCCCCACCACCTGGAAATCCTCGTTGAACATGAGCAGGGTGGGGGTGAACTGTACGTTCAGATCCCGGGCAAAATCCTTTTCGGTGGTCTCGCGACCCGCCATGTCGGTGACGTCCCGGTCTCCCCAGAGGTTGATGGCGATGACATTGAAATGCCGCTGGGTCAGGTCGGCGATGTCGCGCTGGCCGAAGTTGTCCCGCACCAGTTTTTCACAGTAGGGGCAACCGTCCTGATAGAAATACAGCATGAGGCGACGGCCTGCGTCCGTGGCCTCCTGAACGTCTTCCCGGATATCCAGAAAGGACTCATGGAACCAGGACGGCGGCTCAACCCAGCCCGGGTTGACCATGCCCGGATCCAGGCGGGCTTCCTGGGCCGGCGCAACGCTCCAGGCGAACAGCGCGACCATCAACAATACCGCCGGGATGAACATGAACGATCGGACAGGGCTCATGGCAACCTCCTGGCCCGCTCAGGGCTGTTGCGGTGGATGTTCCCCAAACGACGGGACCCGGCCGAAGCCGGGTCCTGATCGGATCATTCCTGGTGATAACCGGTGACCCGCTCCACCTCGTTGCGCGACCCCAGCACCACCGGTACCCGCTGATGGATATCCTCGGGGTCCAGGGACATGATGCGCTCCCGCCCCGTGGTGGCGGCGCCCCCCGCTTGCTCGATGATGAACCCCATGGGATTGGCCTCATACATCAGACGCAGTTTGCCGCCCTGCCCCTTGGCCTGGATCTTGGTGTCCATGGGGTACATGAAGATGCCGCCCCGGGTGAGGATGCGGTGCACTTCGGCCACCATGGAGGCGATCCAGCGCATGTTGAAGTCCTTGCCGCGGGCGCCGTCCTTACCTTCCAGACATTCGCTGATGTAGCGCTTCACCGGCGCCTCCCAGAACCGCATGTTGGAGGTGTTGATGGCAAACTCCTGAGTATCCGCCGGGATCTGCACATTGGAGTGGGTGAGCAGGAACTCCCCGAAATCCCGGTCCAGGGTAAACATGTTGGTACCCCGCCCCGTGGTCAGCACCATCATGGTGGAAGGGCCGTAGAGGCAGTAACCGGCGGCCACCTGCTCGGTGCCGGGTTTGAGGAAGTCTTCCTTGGCGGGATTCTTCACCCCCGGCGGGGCCTTGAGAATGGAAAAGATGGTCCCTACCGAAACGTTGACGTCGATATTGGAGGAGCCGTCCAGGGGATCGAACAGCACCAGATATTTGCCCCTGGGGGCATTATCCGGCAGATGATGGACGTCATCCATCTCCTCCGAGGCCAGGCCGGCCACGTGGCCGTTATGGGCCAGGGCCTCGATGAAGATTTCATTGGAGATGATATCCAGCTTCTTCTGCTGCTCCCCCTGGACGTTCTCGGAACCGGCGGTGCCCAGCACCCCCACCAGATCGCCCTTGTTCACCAGATCGGAGATCTTCTTGCAGGCCACCGCGATATCGTTCAAAAGCCCGGTGAACTCACCGGTGGCCCCCTCGAACTGGCGCTGGGTCTCAATGATGAAATTGGTAAGCGTGGTGCCGATATACATGGATGGTGTTCCCTTGGTGGTGTTGAAGCCGTCCGGCGCGGCACTGTTATTGTGATGTTCCCCTATCGGGGCGCCGCGCCTTTCTGACGGTTATACTATCAGAACCATCCTGTAGAACCATCCGGGCTGACATCTACTCCACGATCACCGTGATCTGCTCGGACACCAGCGGCGGATCAAAACTGGCGTGGCGATAATCCATGAACAGCAGCTGCAGGGTATGCCGACCCGGCGGCAGACTCACCTCGGCCTCGGTCTGGCCACCCCCGAAGTGCAGGGTGTGGTCGGTAAACGGCAGCGGGCTATCCAGATTCACTGCCGACAGATCCTTGTTGACCAGCAGATGATGATGGCCGGTATCGGGGCGATCCACACCGGCGGGAGCCACACCGGCGCCCTTGAGCCCCATGCGCACCGTAAAGGGCGCAGCAACCGTCTCACCATCGGCCGGACTGATGAAATACACCGAAGCCCCCTCGGGCGGTGCGATGCGCCCCAGATCCGCCTGCGCCGTGCCCAGCGTCAGCACTCCCAGGAGTGACAGGGTAATCAGGCTGTTCGGAAAATGACGATACATGTGAAAATCCTCCAAGGTTGACGGACCACAAATCCTGGCATTCCGCTAGGATTATAGCCCCTTTATTGATTTTGCCGACGTCGCTTGAGAAACCTCCGGCACCCATGGATACTCCTACGCTCAAAGCAAAATTATTGATGAGGGGATTCCCCTCGGTCAGTCAACGCATCCCCAGGAGTTGCCGCCATGTCCAGGACGATCACCTCACAGCCCTCGATCCAGTTTGCCGAAGCCGTCACGGGCGCTGCCGACAAGACCGACACCCAGGCCCCGCCGTCCACGCTGCCTCCGGCCCTGAGCGGCGAGCGGCGCACCCTCGACAGCAAGGCAGGCCTGCTCTGCTATTACCAGGGTGGCCCGGCTCGGCGTGAAGAACAGCAGACCGCCGTGCCCCTGCTGCTCATTCACAGCGTGAATGCCGCGGGCTCCGCCTACGAAATGAAACCGCTGTACGACCACTACAGCCGCCTGCGCCCCGTCTTTGCCCTGGAACTGCCCGGCTTCGGCGGCTCGGACCGCAGCGACCGGGCCTACACGCCCCGCCTCATGACCGACGCCATCCACGCCATGGTGCAGGAAATCCGGCGACTGATGGGCGATAGCCCCATCGATGCCATCGCCCTGTCCCTGGGCTCGGAATTCCTGGCCCGGGCCGCCGCCGAATCCGCCGCCGATTTTCGTACCGTGGCCCTGGTCAGCCCCACCGGCTTCCGGGGCACCGGCCGCCTGGACGGCCCCCCGGAAAGCACCCGAGGCATGCCCTGGCTGCACACCGTGCTCACCCGGGGTCCCTGGAATCAGGGCCTGTTCAGTGCCCTGACCAAGCGCAGCGTCATCCGCTATTTCCTCAACAAGGCCTGGGGTTCCCGCCGCATTGATCTGGGCCTGCTGGAATACAGCGTGGCCACCACCCGGCAGCCCGGCGCCCAACATGCGCCCTATCATTTCCTGGCGGGCAACCTGTTCAGCAAGGACATCACCCGGATCTACGAATCCCTGACCCTGCCGGTCTTCATGTGCCATGGCGAGCGGGGCGACTTCGTGGACTACCGCGGCAAGGCGGCGGTGGAGCGCCTGCCCAACTGGCGGGTGGAGGAGTTCGCCACCGGCGCCCTGCCCTTCTATGAACTGCCCGAAGAGTTCGTGCAGCACTATGACGCCTTCGTGGAAAAGACCCTGGGCACCAAGGGCGACGCTTGATCGGGGCTGACCACTGATGGAATTCCTGTACGAGTACGGCCTGTTCCTGGCCAAGGCGGTCACCTTCGTGGTGGCCGCCCTGATCCTGCTGGGCAGCATCACCGCTGCCGCCGGCGGCTCCCGGGAACGGAGCCAGGAACACCTGGGCGTCCGGCATCTCAACCAGCGCTACCGGGACATGGAAAAGACCCTGCGCGAACACCTCAAGACACCCCGCAGCCTGGGTCAGCGCCTGCGACGGCTGGGCCGGAAACAGGATGACAAGAAGACCTCCCCGCCGCCGGACCCGGATCGCAGCCGGATTTTCGTGCTGCGCTTTCACGGCGACATTCGCGCCTCCCGGGTGGAAAACCTGCGGGAAGAGGTGTCCGCCATCCTGACCCAGGCCCGCAAGGACCTGGACCGGGTGGTGGTCTGCCTGGAGAGCGGCGGCGGCATGGTCCCCCATTACGGCCTGGCGGCCTCCCAGCTGGTCCGGCTGCGGGACGCAGGACTGCATCTCACCGTGACCGTGGACCGGGTGGCCGCCAGCGGCGGCTATCTGATGGCGGCGGTGGCCCACCGCATCGTCGCCGCCCCCTTCGCCATCGTCGGCTCCATCGGCGTGGTGGCCCAGTTGCCCAACCTGCACCGCTGGCTCAAGCGCCGCGAGGTGGACGTGGAACTGCTCACCGCCGGCGAGTACAAGCGCACCCTCACCGTTCTGGGACAGAACACCCCGGAAGGCAGGGCCAAGTTTCAGCAGGAGCTGGACGAGGCCCATGCCCTGTTCAAGGCGTTCCTGGGCCGTTACCGGCCCCAGCTCCACCTGGATACGGTGGCCACCGGAGAACACTGGTACGGGGAGCAAGCCCTGCCCCTTAGCCTGGTGGATGCGCTGAGCACCAGTGACGATGAACTCATGCGCCTGTCCAGGGAGTTCGACCTGTACGAGGTCACCTACCGTCGCAAGCAGACCCTGGGCAAGCGCTTCAGCGGTGCCGTTGACGGGGCGCTGGACCGCATGATGCGGCTTCTTGGCAGAACCTGAGATCTCAACCCATCCCATGACCCAGACCAGCAGCCCCTCTTCAGCGGTGGATACTCACCGGATCGGCCCCATCCATCTGGCACCGGGCATCCTGCCCCTCCACGGCTGGACCTTCTTCTACGGCGGCTTTGTCTCCATCGGCCTGCTGGTGTTCATCACCATCGGCCAGACCTACATCCTCAACGAGCACCTGAATATCCCCCTGGACCAGCAGGGCACCCTCACCGGGGATCTGGTGTTCTGGACCGAGGTGGTGGCCCTGCTGCTGTTCATCCCGGCGGGGATCCTCATCGATCGCATCGGCCGAAGGCCGATCTTCATTGCCGGCTTCATGCTGCTGGCGGCCACCTACGTGCTCTATCCTCTGGCGGGCTCCAGCGACGACCTGTTCCTATACCGAACCATTTATGCCATGGGCATCGTCGCCATCGCCGGCGCCCTGTCCACGGTGCTGGCGGATTACCCGGCGGAGCGCTCCCGGGGCAAGTTGGTGGCCATCATCGGCATGCTCAATGGCCTGGGGATCGTGATGATCGGCCAGATGTTCGGGGTACTGCCGGAGGTATTCACCGCCCGCGGGGTCAGCGGCACCGATGCCGGGCTCTATACCCATCTGCTGGTAGCGGGGCTGGCGGTGGTCTCCGCCATCATCATCGGCTTCGGCCTCAAGGGCGGGGTGCCGCCCACCCGGGAGGCTCGGCCGCCGGTGCGCAAGCTGCTGGTCACCGGGGTGACCGAGGCCCGCAACCCGCGCATCCTGCTGGCCTACGGCGCCGCCTTCATCGCCCGGGGCGACCAGTCCATCAATGCCGCCTTCGTCGTGCTCTGGGGCACCACGGTGGGCATCGGCATGGGCATGAGTGCGCCCGAGGCCATCAAGCAGGCCACCCTCATCTTCGTCATCACCCAGGTGGCGGCCCTGCTCTCGGCGCCGCTGCTGGGTCCGCTGGTGGATCGCCTGAACCGGGTCACCGCCCTGGGCGTCTGCATGGGCCTGGCGGCCCTGGGCAACCTGGCGGTGATCTTCATGGACAATCCCCTGGGCGGCGGCACCACCTGGATCTTCTTCATCTTGCTGGGCATCGGTCAGATGAGCGTGTTCCTGGGCGGGCAGTCCCTGATCGGCCAGGAAGCCCCCAAGGCCACCCGCGGCTCGGTACTGGCCATGTTCAACATCAGCGGTGCCCTGGGCATCCTGCTGATCATGATGATCGGCGGCCGCCTGTTCGACCAGATCGATCCCCGCGCCCCCTTCGTCCTGGTGGGTGCCATCAATATCCTGATGATGCTGGCCAGCTTCTATGTCCGGGCCAAGGCCCCCGGCATGACCATCTCCCAGGTGGAGGTGGAGCGTGATGGCATGGCCCCGCCGACCTCCCAGGACCCATGGATCGACCCGGCCCACCGGCCGCGGGATCGCAAGACCTGACCTTTTTCGGAGCCCTTTTCCATGAGCATCACCCAACAGTTCGACAACGTCACCCTGAACACCCAGGCCAATGTGTACTTTGACGGCAAGTGCGTCAGCCACGGCTTCACCCTGGCGGACGGCACCCGCAAGTCGGTGGGCGTGATCCTGCCCGCCCGCCTGACCTTCAACACCGGGGCGCCGGAGATCATGGAATGCGTGGCTGGGGCTTGCCGGGTCCGTCTGCCGGGAGAGGATGCATGGCGCAGCGTCGCTGCCGGAGAGTCATTCTCGGTGCCCGGCGACGCCAGCTTCGATATCGAAGTGGACGGCGAGCCCTTCCACTACATCTGCCACTTCGGATAATCGTTGCCGCGACGGCGCCTCAGAAGCGTCCGGACAGGTTCAGGGGGACCCTGCCTTCCGCGTCCGGCCGCCCCATGAAGCCCAGGGCCTGGGACAGCTCCCGACGGGCTCCTTCCCGCGTCCCCAGGCGCAGACGCAGCTGATAGCTCCCGTCCGGGGCCAGTCCCGCCGTGCCTTCCGCGAACAACGGCCCGCCCTGGTCGCGGATGACGGCCTCCAGATGACCCGCCTCGGTGGCGGTCAGGGTGGCCCGCAGATCCCCCAGGGGGAGGGGTTCGGGCAGTCCCGAGGCGGCATTGAGCCAGCCCACCACGCCCTCCACCTGACTGAAACGCCCCTGCCGGTCAAGCCGCAGGCTGGAGATGTCCGCCAGGACCCGCCCCTGCACGATCACCGGCAGGGTCAGATAGGCATCGGCCAGTGCCGCCGCCGGCAGATCGACCCGCAGATCCCGCAGGCGCAGGCCCGAAGGGTGAAGACCCAGGCGGCCGGCGGCCGTCCCGCCCGCCGGCCGCAGGGTGACATCCACCCGCAACTCCCCGCGCAGCCCCGCCAGGGGACGTACCCGCCACTGCAGATCCGACAGCATCAGTTCATCCAGCCGGACCTGTCGCGCCTGACCCCGCCAGAGGGTGCCGGACATCCCCGTCGATTCCACCCCGTCAGGCACCAGACCCCGGTCCCGGGCCAGTTGCCAGGCGAAGGATGCCGGCAGGGTCACCAGCAGGAAGATCAGATAGGCGATTCCCCCCAGTACCAGGTAATGCCACGACTTCAGACCCGACTTCACGCCCCCTGCCCCTCCAGCACCAGTCGTGCATTGACCCGGCCGGCGGCCGGCTGGCGGTCCACGACCAGACCGCTGACCTGAATCCCGTACTGCTGCCCCAGCCCGTCCAGCCAGCGCAACAGGTCATCGAATGCGACATTCTCCATCCACACACGGACCGTGCCCGTCCCCTCCGGCTGGACCCGCCGCAGACTGGAGGCCAAATTCGCCTGCCTAGCCGTGGCATCCACCAGCCCCAGCAGGGACTGGGTGCCCTGGGCCGCGGGCGCAGGACCGGACTGGCCCCTGGCGGCCCGCACCTGCGCCGAGGCCGCCTCCATCCACCCCAGATCCCCCTGCAGCCGTTCCACGGTCCGCGTCGCGGCGTCGACCCGGTCATTGAGGGGCAGCCAGATCAGGCCGTAGGACAGGATCAGCGCCGATAACAGACCGCCCAGGACCAGGATCCGCCGGTCACGGGATGAAAGTGCTTGCCACCATGGGGTCATGAATCGTTGCTCCGGATCAGGATACGGCTGTCCACCCGGTCTTCCCGGGTGCTGGCGGACTGGATCTCCACGCTCCAGCCTACGGTCGATTCCAGCTGCTGTCGAAGACGGTCCAGACTCCGGAGATCGGCCAGATGCAGGTCCAGATCCAGCCGCCCCGGCTGGTAGCGCAGGCTCTGGATCGTCAACCCCTGCTCGGCGGCCAGGGCCGGGCCGGCCACCGTCAGCAGGGCATCCAGGCCCGAGGTCGCGGGACCGCCGCCCTGGCCCTGCTGCAGGCTGTTGAGGGCGCTCTGCATCTGGCGCCGGGGGTCTACCACCCGACTGCCGGGGAAGGTCCGCTCAAAGACCTGGGTGATTTCCCGATCCAGCCGATCCTGCTCCGCCTGCAGGGTGTGCAGTTCCCAGCCCAGGGTGATGAACTGGACCACGACCAATGCCAGCAGCAGGATCGCCGCCGGACGCCACGGGCGCCACCATTGGCCAAGGCCGTCGCGGGGACCGAAGGCGCCGCAGGCCAGATTGAAGGGTACCGATTTCGGCCACTCCCCGACGATGGCAACCAGCAGACGTTCATCGGCGGCATGGCACCTGACCTCTGCGCCGAACGTCTGATCCAGACGATCCAGGGCCTCGTCACCGGGCAGCGCCGGACCATGTCGATGGATCTCCAGACGCTCGGGACGCCGATCCGGCGGGGTCTCATCCCATTGCAACTGCAACAGAAAAGCCGCATTGTCCCGCTCCATAGCAGCCCCGTCGCCGTCGGCCGTGGCCAGCCAGGCCATGCTCCCTTCCAGCCGGACCGTCCAGGTATCCGGTGGCGTGGGCAGGACAGCAGTCTCCGGCACCAGCAGATGAGGCTCCAGCCCCTGAGCGCGCAAGGCCTCCAGCCAGGACTGCATGTCACCCCGGGACACCACGGCCACCCGCAGACGTCCATCCGGGTCTCGAGCACCGGGGACGAAATGCAGGCTTTCCACCTCGTCGGCCAGCAGATCCTCCAGGGCATAGGGCAAAGCCTTCATCATCGCGCGGCTGTTGCGGGTGGGCATTTCCACACGGGTCAGCAAGACCCGGGCCCCAGGTACCAGCACGATCAGGCGCCCGGCCCGAATCCGTTCCGCCAGTCCATCCAGCCCCTCCGGGGGCAGGATCTGCACGGAGCCATCCGCCATCTGCAGCAGGGCCTCCCAGGGGGCCTCGGGATCATTGGGATCGGTGGGTCTTAAAAAGACCTGGCTGGGATTCACGGAAATTCTCCAGTGATGGGACTGACGGACATCATCATGACAAATTTTGCCCATGATCTTCAGGGTGTGTCAGGGACCGCAGGCGGTCTGTTCCCGCAGCACCACCCGCTGTTCCCGGGTATCGAGCACGCTGCAGAGCAGGAAGCGCCGCCCGGCCAGTTCCGTGCGAACCGCCAGACGGAAGTACCGGGACTCCACCGTCGTATCCTCGGCGGTGCCGAAGGCCCGCTGCAGGACTTCCGGGGCCACCTGAAGATTCATGATGGACGTGGTCTCCGGCAGGGCGGTCACGTAAGGCACCACGGCCCACCAGATGGGTGTCGTCACCCCCAGCACCAGTCGCAGTTCGCTGGGGCTGAGCATGGGCCGGTTCCCGCTCAGATAGGGAGGATCCAGTGCACGATAGGCGGGGTCATCGGTCTCCGGATCGAGCCAGTCGGTGAGATGGACCAGCAGGCGTTCGGGATCCAGGCGCAGGTCCGGGGTTTCCCGGGCAATCTCTTCCAGCAACCGGACAAATCCCTGTCGCAGTTCATCGTCCTCCCGCGCCAGGGCATTGAGATTGAAGCGGCAATGCAGATCCTCCAGCAGGACGACCAACTCCGCCTCCTCCAGATAGACGGGGATCGCCGGTGACACGCACCCCTCCCAGGGCAGTTCATCGTCCTCGCCGCGCTCCCCCAGCAGGCGCAGGGCATAGGCCTCCGCCCCCAGGGAGAGCTGATAGGCCTGGTCATGGGTGAAGACATTGGTGGTCCGGCGGATATCCAGATGCTGCCGGGTGGCCATGGACACGGCGGCGATGGTGGCCAGGGCCACCACCAGCAGTGCAGTGATCAGGGCGACACCCTGTTGACGGCGATACATGGCGGCGGTCACTACTCGTAGTCGCTCCAGGGCCGGAACGCTTTCACCATTCCCTCGTCTTCAAGCATCAGGCAAACCAGACTCCGAGCATGCAATCTGCACGATTTTTTGCGCGATTTTTTCGGGCGAAAGGACAAAATCTATGCAACCTGTAGCGATTGCACTCTCAGGCATATCCGGCTGTGCAGCCGTATCGAGCGTCTGCGCGATGGTAATACCTCCCACCGCCTTAATGCGGCACAGGGCCTCTGCGCCGTCGCCATCATAGCCAGAGACAATGATCGCGACAATTTTTGCGGCCCAGTGCTCCGCCAAAGAACCCAGGAACACCGTGATTACGTCAGGCCATCCCCTCGGTTTTGATATCGGTTTTAGAAGAAACTCACCGTCGAGAACGTGCAGATCACGCTGCCCAGGAATTATGAAAACATGATTGGGAACAATAACCAGTTTTTCCGTGATGAGTTCAACCGGCATCTTTGTATAGTTCGGAAGAATCTGGTGAAGCAGGGTGGCCTGTGTTCTCACGTGATTAACTATCACAATAGCCACGCCCATATCGGCCGGCAGGTTCTGGAGCAAACGGATATAGGCATCAAGGCCACCGGCTGAACCGCCTACGCAAACGACAGGAAAGTTCTTTTTAGCAAGATTGGCATCCATTAACAATCCATCCTTATTAGCACTGCAAAATTTCGCCATGAGCGAAATAAAAGCTCAAGACAAAGCCAAAAGAGGCATTGTCTTACCCTTAGCTTTTTTCGTCAGCCAGTTTTCGAACGTCCCCCTTTCAGCCGGTACATATCCTCATCCGCATGCCTCAACAGGGTATCTGCATCCACCCCGTCCGCGGGATAACAGGCCACGCCGATACTACAGGACGGCATTCTGATATCACCGAATTCAACGTCCATTGGCTCGGCCATGAATGCGAGAATCTGCTCCACCTTCCCGGAAATGGCAACCTCGGAATGGAGATCCGTCAACAGAACAACGAATTCGTCACCGCCCATCCGGGCCACCGTGTCGGTTTCACGTACGCAGCCTTCCAGCCGTCGTGCAATTTCACAGAGCACACGATCACCCGCCGCATGTCCATGAGTATCATTAATATATTTGAAGTCATTGATATCCAGAAACAGCAAAGCCAGACCGCTCTGGTGGCGATGGGCCGCATGCAGAGCCGAATCCAGTCGATCATTGAACAGCGATCGGTTAGTCAACCCTGTCAACGGATCGTGATGGGCGAGGAAACGTAATTTCTCCTCGGCCTGCTTGAGGGCCGTCACGTCCCGCGCCACACCGATCCGCACACCATTCTCCTCGGACCAGCGGGCAGACCACAGGATGTGCACGACAGCGCCATCCTTGTGGATATAACGGTTACTGAAGTCCACGTGGGGCTGACCGTTCATGACCTGGGCAATGGAAGCCCGTGTGGCCACCAAATCGTCAGGATGCATATAGTCGGTGATCGACGTGCCGATCAACTCGTCGGCGCGATAACCGAGCAGCGCCTCACACGCATCGCTCACAAAGACGATCTTGCTGTCCTCGTCAACCACGAAGACCGCATCCAGCATCAGATTAAGCAACTTAGGATAAAGTGCTCTTATATCAACGGGCATAATTCGGGGGAATTAGGTGATTCATGCCTCTTAATTATAGCCCTATCGCGACGGTAGGCGGGAAGGATCGGCTC